>NZ_JAUBTN010000061.1:0-17991 GCF_036705055.1 Microcoleus sp. CZ3-B2
CAAAATCAGGAGACGGCAGTGCCGTGTCCCTACAAATTGGGTGATAGTTACATTCCATCGGGCGATCGATCATTTTGGGGTAGGGAAACGGCATTGCCGTGTCCTCCATTGACGATAATTGTGGGGTAGGGAAACGGCACTGCCGTGTCCTCCATTGACGATCATTTTGTGGGGTAGGGAAACGGCACTGCCGTGTCCTCCATTGACGATCATTTTGTGGTAGGGAAACGGCACTGCCGTGTCCTCCATTGACGATCATTTTGTGGTAGGGAAACGGCACTGCCGTGTCCTCCATTGACGATGATTGTCGATGGTTATGTTCGATCGGACTCACAATTTTACCCATTACCCAAAATTAGGACACGGCATTGCCGTGTCCCTACAATTTTTATATTCCTACTATTCTATTTTTATACCATGCCTTACGACCCCCAAAAACACCACCGCCGTTCTGTTCGTCTTAAAGGATACGATTATACTCAACCCGGTGTTTATTACATTACCATTTGCACCGAGGCACGACAATGTATATTTGGCGAAGTGATTGACGGTAAAATGCAATTAAATTTTTTAGGTTATCTTGCCCACATTTGTTGGTTAGACATTCCCAATCATTTTTCCCGCTTTCAATTAGATACCTTTGTGATTATGCCCGATCATGTACATGGACTTTTGGCGATCGTTGACAATACCCCGGTAACGACACAGCAAAGGCGTGTCCCTACCCCCGAACAATTCGGTCAACCCGTTCGCGGTTCTATTCCTACCGCGATCCGTTCGTATAAAAGTGCTGTTACGAGATTCATTCATAGGTTCTGCGAAACAACAGAAGTTCCTGTATGGCAAGATGGTTTTTACGAATCAATAATCCGCGATCGAGAAATTTTGAATTGTAAAAGGCAATACATCATCAACAATCCTCAGCGTTGGGGCGACAATCCTCAGAAATTAGAACATCAAAAAAATCACCCTATTTTGCTAGATTTGCGTTTTTAAACATTGGTAAAAATACCGTTTGTAGGGCAACGGCACGGCGCCGTGTCCTCCATCGCCCCACCGGGCGATGGTTACATCCAATCCGGTGCGATTTTACCCGTTACCCGAAATCAGGACACGGCAGTGCCGTTTCCCTACAAATCACGCGATGGTTACATCCCGATCGCCCCAGCGATAATTTTGCCCTAGGGAAACGGCACGGCGCCGTGTCCTCCATCGCCCCACCGGGCGATGGTTACATCCAATCCGGTGCGATTTTACCCGTTACCCGAAATCAGGACACGGCAGTGCCGTTTCCCTACAAATCACGCGATGGTTACATCCCGATCGCCCCAGCGATAATTTTGCCCTAGGGAAACGGCACTGCCGTGTCCTCCATCGCCCCACCGGGCGATGGTTACATCCGAATCGGATCGCGCAATCAATTTTTACCCGTTACCCGAAATCAGGACACGGCGCCGTGCCGTTTCCCTACAAATTGGGTGATGGTTACATTCGATCGGGTACGATTTTACCCGTTACCCGAAATCAGGACACGGCACTGCCGTTTCCCTACTTAGTCGGCGCAATCTTCTCAATATTAATCAGCGCCTCCATCACCGACTCCACAATCGGCGCCGCCACCACACCCCCCGAACCGCCCTTGGGCTCATCAATCACCGCCAGCACCACATACTTAGGAGCTTCCACAGGCATTATCCCCACAAAGCTAGTAATAATCGCCTTGTGAGAATAACCCCCCCCAGCATTAGCTTTTTGAGCCGTACCCGTTTTCCCAGCAATCCGATAGCCGGGAATTTGTGCAGCTTTCCCCGTACCGCCATCCACCACAGTTTCCATCATTTCCAAAACCTGCTTAGTCGTTTCCGGCGAAAACACTTGCTTCGGAACAGCCCTCGGAAGCTTCCAAAAAGCTTGACCGTCGCGATCGAAAAGTCCCCGCACAACATGAGGAGTTACCAACTTACCACCGTTGGCCAAAGCTCCGTTAAGCTGCACCAACTGTATCGGAGTAATCGAAAAACCCTGACCAAAAGCAGTAGTAGCAACTTCCACCGGAGAATTAATAAATTGCTCTCGATTTTTAAGCTGACTCGTTACTTCAAAAGGCAAATCACTTCCTGCAGTTTGTCCCAGTCCAAGTTTTTCTAAAGCTTGATAGTAAAGAGAAGGTTTCATGCTTCTCATTACGTGCACCATCCCCACATTACTCGAATGTTTCAAAATATCTGTCACCGTAGAACGCCCGCGAGCGCCTGCTTGTTGGTAATCGGAATTTTGGATAGTCCAGCCATCAATATAAATCCGACCTTCGTCGTTAAATACAGTGTTAGGTTTGACCGCACCAGCTTCTAGGGCGATCGCCACATTAATCGCTTTAAAAGTCGAACCAGGCTCGTAAACATCAGTTACAGCCCAATTTTTATAGCGCGACAAATCGAAATTAAAATATTGATTTGGGTCATAGGTAGGTTCCGCTACCATTGACAACAATTCCCCGTTGCGGGCATCCATCACAATCACCGCCCCCCGCTTCGCCCCGTATTCCTTCATTTTGTCCTTGAGAGCAATCCGCGCCGCCCGCTGCAAGCGACTGTCGATCGTCAGTTGCAACTTCAAATCATCTAGCTGCACAAAACCAGCCGTCAGCCGATCGGGCACCCAATGTCCGTCGATCGACTTGCTAAATTGAATCGACGGCATTGATCGTTCCAGCAAATTCTGCTGACTGTACTCTACCCCAGCTTGTCCCTTCCGTTCCCCATCCACATAACCCAAAACATCCGCCGCCAACTCCTGCTGCGGGTAAAAACGCTGCTGCTGTCGCACCAACTCCAGCCCATCCACGGGAGTATGTTTAATTTGCATCCGCCCCACGCGATCGGCCACCTCTTGAGCCAGAGAATCGGCAATTGTAATACCCGTTTCGCCCAGATTAAACCGGCGCAGCAGTTCAGTTTCCGGCGTATTGCCCGGATTTCGTTCGATCGGCAGCATCGGAGCCAAGGTAGCGGCAACTTCAGCCTTTGTATGGTTGAACAGCTTCGGGTGAGCGTAGAGCGTGTACACCTGTCTGTCGATCGCCAAAACATTGCCCGCGCCGTCAACAATCGGGCGTCTCGGCACAAACGGCTTAGACTTGAGAGTTTGCTGCTGCTCGGCCTGTTTCCGCAGCGCCGGAGCCCGCGTCACCTGCAAATAAAACAAATTCACAGCCAACCCCAGCCCCCCCAGCATCAACACCGCCCACACAGCCCACAAGCGAAACTTGCTGCGTTTTAAACGCTCTAGGGGTGGCCGAGGCTGCCTGCTAGCAGTAGCAGAAACTCTAGGTTTGGTTGGTTGGCCCCACCAAGTGCCATCCCTCGACGCTTTTGGACGTTTAAAGTTCGGCGATCTGTAGCGGTCAAAACGGGGATCGTAGCTCATATAGCCTTTCTCAAAAAGGTGAGGAGTTGAGATTTTAGATTTTAGATTTTAGATTTTAGATTCTTCCACTTCACGAGGGAACAAGTTTGAGTAAAAAGCATTTTTTATTATAGTGCGAGCTTCCCCGCTCGCGTATTGTACTCGATCGGGGGAAGACGCTCATAGGAGAGCTCGAACTAGAAACCTGTTTTCTGGAAACGTTGCTATTGTGCTGTTTCAGGGGTGCTTCCTTTAACCGACACATCTGCAATGCCAAGATCGACCTCAATAGCCCAGTGGCGTTTCCTCGCCCGATCGATCCTTGATAGCCGGTTCTTCAGAATTTGGTGCCACCACACCGGGCGATCGGCGATCGGGAACCGGTTGCAAGAAAATCGTATCCGCAGGCTTCTGCGGCATCAAACCAGTTTCTGGGTTTTGGGCTTCCTTAGCAAGTTGGTGTTTCAACACTTCGCTAGCAGCAGTCAACTGCTGTTCGCGGAGTCGCAAAGTTTCCAGCTTTTGATACTCCTGACTCCACCGCTGCTCGCTGTAGACAGTCAAACCGTAGAGACTCAGAGCACCCCCTAAAAGCAGAAGCGCAACCGCTGACGAGGCGCGCTCCACCCGCAAAAGAGACCGGAGCCACATCGGCTGCCGCTGACGGTCGGGCATCACTTTCAGCACCGATGCTTCGGCGCGAGGCCGTGGCTGTGCCTCGGCGACCTCGTAGTTGGGCAATTGCGGCCCTGTCTTTGCCCGTCTAGCTCTAGCAATAGAAGTAACTTTGCTGTTGGGTTTCTCTGGGGCGGGCTTGTTGGTCGATCGAGAGCGGCGAGAATCCACGGATCTAATAGCAGCGGTCATAGAGTTCACCAATACGTAAAGTTGGTCAGTTTCAGCTTTATAACTTATCAAGAAACTGGGTTGAAAACCCCGTCCTTATAGGACAGCTTTAATTGTAACCTTTTGTTGCTGCATAAGTCAATATCTTGTGCCGACTGAGGTAGCATAAGTATGGAGGTAAAATAATGCTAGTTTTTGAGTTCAAAACATACGGAAAACCAAACCAGTTCAAAGCGGTAGATGAAGCAATTCGTACCGCTCAATTTGTTCGCAATAGTTGTTTGCGCTATTGGATGGACAATCCAAAAAAGAACAAATATGATTTGAATAAATACTGCGCGGTACTGGCAGCAACTTTTCCGTTTGCCGACGAACTCAATTCCCAAGCAAGACAGTCGAGTGCTGAACGCGCTTGGACTGCTATCTCCCGGTTCTATGAAAACTGCCAGAAAAAGATTCCTGGTAAAAAAGGCTATCCACAGTTCCAAAGAGACTGTCGTTCAGTTGAATACAAGGCAACTGGATGGAAGCTTGCAGACGACAGAAAGTCGATAACCTTCACTGATAAAAAGGGTATTGGTAAACTCAAACTAAAAGGTACACGCGACTTGCATTTCTACTCCTTCACCCAAATCAAAAGGGTTCGATTGGTGAAACGTGCGGACGGTGTATACGCCCAACTCTGTATTGATGTTGACAGGAAGGAAAATACATCCCCGACGGGGAATACCATCGGACTCGATGTTGGATTGAAAGAATACTACACCGATTCAAATGGAGTTAAGGTGGAAAACCCTAGATTCCTGAGAAGAGGCGAACGCATTCTCAAACGCAGTCAACGTCGAGTATCGAGAAAGGTTAAAGGTTCAAATAATAGAGGCAAGGCTAGGCAGATTCTAGGTAAGCGCCATCTCAGAATAAGTAGGCAGCGTAAAGACCATGCCATAAAGCTGGCAAGGTGCGTAGTTCAGTTCAACGACTTGATAGCTTACGAAGATTTGAGAATTAAAAACATGGTGCAGAATCATTGCTTAGCTAAGTCTATCAACGACGCATCTTGGTATCAGTTCCGTGTTTGGCTAGAATATTTCGGAAAAGTATTCGAGCACGTAACGGTTGCGGTAAATCCGCAATACACAAGCCAAGAATGCTCGCGTCTGCGGTGTAATCGTAAAGAAAACGCTATCTACAAGAACGCACGTCTGTAAGTGCGGTTGTATTTTAGATCGTGATGAAAATGCAGCTAGAAACATCCTAAGTCGGGGATTAGGTACGGTAGGGCATACCGGAACCTTTGGTCTTGAGCCAAATAACGCTTCGGGAGAATTGACCTCTACTGTTGTTGGAGAAATCCTGCCTCAGCAAGTTAGCTCGTAGATCGAAGAATCCCCATGCCTTCAGGCTGGGGAGTGTCAAAACTTATTCAGTTTACCGCTGTATCTTGCCGGAGGCAACAGCCAAAGCCTGCCGAGCTTCAAGTATATGGAACTGGACAATCAATATCTGGGAACTATAACAATCTGTCGATCGATTTAAATAACTGCTTCCCAGGCTCTTTTGGGGAGCCAATATCACTCTTGAAGAGCCTCACTTAATAAAAAGGTAGGCTCTTCCTCGCCTGTGGGCCCTGCTTGCCCTCGAACTGGTAACGAGTCAATAATTTAGGATTGCCATAGCATTTCGTACCGTGGGGCAGGCGGGAACCTTAAAAGCCTCTGGAGACATCGACACTCTCCATTGAGTCAGGAAATTCCTCGCCGGCATCGCCGAGTCGCCGAAAGAGGAAACCCAGAGAGCGATCTTGCGAATCTCCGTGCCTTTAGCGATCGTGATGATGTCAATAAACATACCTGATAAACCAACTAACCCAGCCTGCGATCGGTCACTTTGACTTGAGAATTTGCAAAAAAAAAATAAATCTTTGCCGGTTCCCCAGAATCTATGTGAAATTAATTAACAAATGCAGTATTGTAATCAACGAGCGAATCGTCGATCTATTCGTGCCAGCATTGTTTCTCAAGTACACTATTCCCTTCCTTGCGATGGGTTTTGAATGTTTAAGGAGTGTTTATGAACAAGGGATTAATTCGTTTGACTTTGGTAGTGGGCTTGGCAGCAGCCCTCGGAGCCTGTGGCGGTGAAACCACCACTACTCCTACTCCCGGCGGTACTGACACCACTACTACTCCTCCTCCTGTTACTTCTCCAGTACCGAAGGAATCTCCAAAAGCTACTCCAGGCGCTGGTGCAACAGTTGCCCCTAAAAAGTCTCCCTAACTATAGCTATATCGGAGTCTAGGCCCAACCAGCCTAGCCTGCGGGTGAAAAAGGTTTGCTCCTCGCATTTTTTCATCTCCTCAGTCTAGGCCTCAAGTTGGGTGTTAATTTTTGTGTGATGCTTTTACTACAGTTCAGTACCTCCCCTTACTGTCGCAAAGTCCGCTTAGCGCTCGGTTACAAGGGCATTCCCTTTCAAGTCGAAAATTTGACTCCAGGCCTCCACGTTTTGAAACTCAAGCCTCTGACGGGGGGTTTGAGGACAGTGCCGGTACTGTTGCCTCAACTCGAAGGTCAACCCTCGGCGATCGCCGACTCTACACAAATTTTGCACTCGATCGAGTCTCGCTTTCCATCGCCGCCGCTGTTACCCGCAGACGAGAGTTTGCAACTAGAGGCTTGGACGATCGAAGACTGGCTCGATGAAAGCATCGGCATCGCTACTCGATTTGTTTACTACGAGTTTCGCGCCGGTGCGGGCAAACAAATTGACCCCTCTGTTTTAAGCCAATTAGTAATTCAATTGGCGCGCCGCCAGTTCGGTATTAACCCAGCCTCAGCAAAACTCGCCCAATTGCGGCTGAGTGCTGCTTTAGATTTTTTGCACCTGCGCTGGCAGGATGGTGCTTATTTGGTAGGCGATTCCTTGAGCGTGGCAGATATTACTGCTGCCGCCCTGCTGAGTCCTTTAGCTTTGATTCCTCAATACCGCACTGACTATCCTTGGCTGTTCGATCGCATTGCCCAAATCCACGAACTTTGCGGCGAAACCCTGCCTCCAGGATTTTAAAATCTACCTGTCGGGCGATCGCCCGTGCCTAAAAATTCCACTTATCTTAGCAGGCGGGAAGACCCCCGCTCTATCTGTACCCAGATGAGCGACGGGATGAAAGCCGCGTATATTTAGTAGACTCAATACCTACTAAATATACATTTACTGGAATACTTATTGCAAGTAAATCCTGTTATAATAACTCTATGCTAAGCATGACTTACCACTATCGCATATATCCAAATGCCACCCAACAGGAAAAACTGTCTGGGTGGATGGAAACGTGCAGAGTGGCTTATAACTATGCGTTAGCAGAGTTCAAAGACTGGTGTAATAGTAGGAAATGGTTGATGAATCGATGTTCCATAAAACACGAATACATCATGCCGGCCGACCGGCCATTCCCGGGCGAACTCAAACAACTTAACGCATTGCCAAAAACAAAGAAAGTATTTCCCCGATTAGGTGAAGTTCCTTCTCAAGTCTTACAGCAAGCCGTAAAGCAGTTACATCGAGGATGGGAATCTTTTCAACCAAGAGGGACTGGGTTTCCTCGGTTTAAGAAGTATGGGCAATTTAAGTCTCTACTATTTCCACAGTTTAAAAAATCTCCTATATCTGGCAATACGCTCCTTTTACCTAAGATTGGCGATATTAAGATTAATTTGCATAGACCGATCCCAGATGGTTTCGCAATTAAGCAAGTACGCATAATCAAAAAAGCTGATATCTGGTATGCCAGTATTAGTATTCAATCTGATGTTAATGTACCCGATCCCATGCCTCATGGTCATGCGATTGGTGTAGACATTGGCTTAGAAAAGTTTCTCGCTACGAGTGATGGTGTTCTCGTCAAACCGCACAAATTTTTGAGAAAAATGCAAAGCAAGCTGAAATCGCTGCAACGCAGATTATCTAGGAAAAAGAAACGGTCAAAAAATTACGAGAAGCAACGCATCAAAGTAGCGCGGATACACCACATAATTGACAATACCCGCAAAGATTTTCACTTTAAACAAGCTCATGCTCTCTGTGAGTCTGCTGACATGATATTCATGGAAGATCTAGACTTTCGGATTATGGCTAAGGGGATGCTGGGCAAACATATGCTGGATGGTGGATTTGGACAATTTCGTTCTATCGTCAAATATGTTTGTTGGAAGTTAGGAAAATTCTTTGCAGAAGTCAGTAGCCTCAGAACAAGTCAGGAATGCCCTGAATGTGGTGCGACCGTTAAAAAAAACCTGAAAGTAAGAGTTCATCATTGTCCTGAATGTGGGTTCACCATTGACAGAGATGTTGCTTCAGGTTTAGTAATTCGTAACCGAGGGATTGCCCTGATTAGTACCGATGGATGGTCGGGAAAGGAAACTGTCTGTGCAGGCGATCGAGCGGGGGCCCAAAAGTCTAGCCAAGTGCGGAAATCCCGTCAGGGAGCAACCAGAAAATCTAAGAAGTGATTCTTGGAAGCCAGCACTGTACCGCCCAAGCGGTCAGTATCTGGAGATGTCACTCATCATCAAGTGTCTAGCATCCTGAAACTAGAAACAGTGTAAATACCACATAACGCAGAAAAAGTCAATAATCTTTTGACAAAACTCTAAAATTTTCAATTTGTTTTAAGATTCATATACTAAGAGACGAGCAGTAAGATGAAAGCTCGATCGCCAGCAAAACAATCCGATTGCCTGCTGTGCGGGCAAAGGGGCGCGCGCGGCAGCCGCAGCACCGGCAAAATCATGCTAATCAGTGGTAGGATGAGCAATCAAAAATGTATCTAAATGTAAAGTGCTGCGGCGCTCTAGGTTTTGAAAGCCATTTAGTTAAAAGATTCAGGTAGGTAGTTTTATGCCCGCGACCGTACCCTTTGAACAGATTGACCGTATTGTTGGGAATCAGCACCACGATCCCTTTGAAGTCCTAGGCCCCCACACGATCGAAAATAATGGCAAAAAAGTCTGGGCCGTCCGAGCTTATCTGCCCAATGCGGATGCGGTATCGGTAGTATTGCCGGAGTCGAGGGCCCAATACCCGATGAAATCCGAGCATCACCCTCACTTTTTTGAATGTACGATCGAAACTCCAGAACTAGCAAACTATCAACTGCGGGTCAAAGAAGGAGAACACGAACGTTTTATCTACGACCCCTACGCATTTCGATCGCCCAAACTCACAGAATTTGACCTTCACCTATTCTCAGAAGGCAACCACCACCGGATTTACGAAAAACTTGGCGCGCACTTCACCGAAGTAGACGGAATCACAGGAGTATATTTTGCCGTTTGGGCTCCGAATGCCCGCAACGTATCAGTTTTAGGCGATTTCAACTCTTGGGACGGCCGCAAACATCAAATGCGGAAATCTCAAAACGGCATCTGGGAATTATTCATTCCGGGACTAACCGTGGGAACTCACTACAAATACGAAGTGAAAAACCAAGACGGACATCCCTATGAAAAGTCCGACCCTTACGGTTTCCAGCAAGAAGTGCGGCCGAAAACAGCATCAATTGTCACCGACTTAGATAACTACACTTGGCACGACAGCGCTTGGATCGAACAGCGGCGGCACACAGACCAACTGACTCAGCCAGTTTCGGTTTACGAATGCCACATCGGTTCTTGGCTGCACGCCGGTACAGACGAACCCGCGATGCTGCCAAATGGTGACATAGAACCAGCAGTTGCGGTTTCAGAACTCAAACCAGGGGCGCGGTTTCTGACTTATCGAGAATTGGCCGCGAAGCTGATTCCCTACGTCAAAGATTTGGGATTCACTCACATCGAATTGCTGCCCATCGCCGAACATCCCTTCGACGGTTCCTGGGGCTATCAAGTAACCGGCTATTTCGCCCCAACTTCCCGCTACGGCACACCCGAAGATTTCATGTATTTTGTTGACCAGTGTCACGCCAGTGGCATTGGCGTACTCGTGGACTGGGTACCGGGGCATTTCCCCAAAGACGGCCACGGTTTAGCATTCTTTGATGGAACTCACTTGTACGAACACGCCGATCCCCGCAAGGGCGAGCACAAAGAGTGGGGAACGCTAGTCTTTAACTACGGCCGCAACGAAGTTAGAAATTTCCTAGTATCAAACGCTCTGTTCTGGTTTGACAAGTATCACATCGACGGAGTTCGGGTAGATGCAGTAGCTTCCATGCTGTATTTGGATTACTGCCGGGAACCAGGAGAATGGCTGACCAACCAGTACGGCGGCCGCGAAAATATCGAAGCGGCAGATTTTCTGCGGCAGGTGAATCACGTCATTTTTAGCTATTTCCCAGGATCGCTGTCGATCGCCGAAGAATCAACCTCTTGGCCGATGGTATCTTGGCCGACCTATGTAGGGGGCTTAGGCTTCAACCTGAAGTGGAACATGGGTTGGATGCACGATATGCTCGACTACTACCATATGGATCCGTGGTTCCGCCAGTTTCACCAGAACAACATAACTTTCAGTATGTGGTACAACCACAGCGAGAATTTCATGCTGGCTTTGTCTCACGACGAAGTAGTCCACGGCAAGGCCCACATCATCGGCAAAATGCCTGGAGACGAATGGCAAAAGTTTGCAAACGTGCGGTGTTTGTTTACTTTTATGTTTGCTCATCCCGGAAAGAAAACGATGTTTATGGGGATGGAGTTCGGCCAGTGGCATGAGTGGAACGTTTGGGGGGATTTGCAGTGGGATTTGCTGCAATTTGAACCGCACCAAAAGTTGAAGCTGTTTTTTAAGGATTTGAATCATTTGTATCGCAGCGAAACTGCACTTTACAGTCAAGATTTTGCTGAGGATGGGTTTGAGTGGATTGATTGCAGCGACAACCGGCACAGCGTGGTAGCCTTTGTGCGCCGCGAGAAGGATGGCGATGAGTTTGTGGTAACGGTGTGCAATTTTACGCCGCAGCCACACTCTCACTATCGCGTAGGAGTGCCGGAACCTGGTTTCTATACGGAGTTGTTTAACAGCGACGCGCGGGAGTACGGGGGCAGCAATATGGGGAATTTGGGAGGTAAGTGGACTGATGAGTGGTGGTTCCACAACAGCCCTTATTCGATCGACTTGTGTTTGCCGCCTTTGGGGGTGTTGATCTTAAAGATCGATCGAGAAAAAACAGGATTGCGTAGTGCTCAATAGTTTTGAGTAGGGGCGTAGATACTGTTGACCCAAATTTACGCCAAATTTTCTCAATCTACTCATCTCTGTATGAGAGATACCATTTTGCACAAATAATGCAACAGTATTTGTAGGGTGCGTCGCTCTCTTTCAATCCCTCAATTTAATCGACAATCTTATAGCGACGCACCTTACACATCTGGCAGAACAAACAACCCTCCGTTTTACTCCACCCAACAATTGTTATGTCTTAGCCCCCTCCAAAGAATCGGGGGAGTTGGGGGGTAATATCTAGCGCTACTTTATGAAATTGGTATTACTGCGGCTAATAGACCGGAGATAATATAGCCTTTCGAGCGTAATATGAGGTGCTCTCGCGGCCCGCGCAGGGCATCGGCCCGCGCAGGGCATCGGCCCGCGCAGGGCATACCTCACCAAGCTTGAGAACCGCCATATCACAAATTATCTACAATTATCTGCTATAGGGTGTGTTTATGAGTCTTTCATTTGCCGTTTATGTATTGAGCGAAGACTTATGCAAAAAATCTAAAAATAATTTATTTTAGATAGAAAATGGAAGCCATACTTGTTCAAATAGCTATTACTTTCGCGAGATTTATTAGCTTAAATATTCGATGAAACTTGAGGGGATTCAACTTTCACAACTTCGGAAATAGGTTGTTCTTCCCCTGCACTTAAATTCGGCAGCGGCATATGTTTCATTTCCCAAACCTTTAGCAAAATTAGATATTCATAAAAAGCTTGTAGCGTGCACCAAGCTAATCCCGCTTGACCGTCAAGAAATCCGCCGAGTAAAATATACATATAAAAAAAGCGTACCACAGGCCGCAAAGGCAAGCGCAAAGAAAAATCTTTCAAAGCGCGCCGCCTTTCTACCTCCGATGCGCCAAACAATAAATCCCACCAATTTACTTGACCCGCTGCTAATTGGCGGAGAGTTTCAGCAGCTTCGTCAGTCGAGTAGCGGTTGTGCTTTTCTATCCAGCGAGAAAGACCTTTGCTGCAAGTATAATGAGGGTAGGTTTCTTTTAAAAAGTGAGTCGGCCCGTTGCAGACTTCCCGTTCGGTGTGACCGTAGTCAGAAAACCACACTCGGTCTTTGCGAAACAGGCGCATTTGATAGCGGGGATATTGAGTGCTGCGGCGAATCCAGCGCTCCATAAATATTACTTTTTCAGCTACGTAATAGCCGATATATTCTTGATTTTCGATCGCCTTTGAGCATTCAGCAAACAGTGCAGGCGTCATCCGCTCGTCAGCTTCGAGGATGTAAACCCATTCGTACTTGCATTCTACTTCTTGGAGCATCCAAGTCCGCTGGCGTCCGTGACTTTCAAAGCGGTGCTGCACTGTTTGCACGGGATAGTTCTGAACAATCTCAAGGGTGCGATCGCTGCTGAAAGAATCAACTACAATGATATCGTCACAAAGCATTGCCGATTCTATGCAAGCGGCGATATCAATCTCTTCGTTGTAAGTCAGAATATAAATTGAGAACATTCCCAGCTTTCAGTAAGGGCAAACTATAGATGAAGTCATTAGTCATTAGTCATTAGTCATTAGTCATTAGTCATTAGTCATTAGTCATTAGTCATTAGTCATTAGTCATTAGTCATGTTTTGCTGTCCCCCCCGAGCTTTCCGTTATTAGTGCTGTCTCCCCCGAGCTTTCCGTCCAACGTCATCAGGTAGAAGATAGAAGATAGAAGATAGAAGGTAGAAGGCTCTTCGACACTTCGTCGAAGGGTTCAGTGCAACGCTTCGTGGTTCCTGATTCCTTCGACTGCGCGAGCGGATAAACGCAGTCCTTGGGGAGGAACCGAGAAGAAGTCGATGTGAAAATGCAAGAAAATTAATGGCTTCAGTCATTAATAAGGTCGTAACTGCCAGGAGCGTTTGCTATGTTCAGCAGATTAAGTATTTCTCGCAAGATATCTTGAATTACGGGTTCTAGGGGCTGGCGTAGGTCAACTTTTGCGGCGACCGAATCGCAAAATTCCCATACTTCTCAATCCTGTCCAACCAACAGTAATGTAGCCGATCGCCAACAACAAACTGCTGATTCCCGTCTGCAAACTCGAATTTCTCGATCGAGTTCTCAACTCTTTCTCTTTTTGTTGCTTGCGGGTGCGAATCTCGTTGCGAGCTTGAACGGGCAGTTCTTGGGCTTGCTGTTCCAAAAACTTGTCAAGGGCTTTCGGGTCCTTTTTCGAGTCCTGAAGCACAGCTTTCAATTCCTTGGGAACATCTGGACTCTTGAGTGCCTCTTGCAGCTTCCCCTCATCTTGCAACAGCGCGCCTATCTGGCTGCGGCGCTGGCTTTTGAGTTGTTCTACCTGAGCTTTAAACTGGTCGCTTTTAATTTGCGCCTCTAGTTGATTTTCGGCTTGTCCCGCTTCCTTATCGACTTGAGCCAGAGCATCCTTGAGTTCCAAGCGAGTATTGTTGAGGTGAACGGGAACCAGCAACAAGTAAATTAGCCCTAACAAGCTGGAAATCAATAGCGCCCAGAATCGCAAGTCAACCCAAATATTACGCCGCTCAATAGAGACTCCGCTGCTGCTGTCCACCCAAAAGCCTGTCATCAGCAGGGCGATACCCATCAAAGGAATAATGCCCCGGTCAACTATCTGAGTTGCTGCGGCCAACTGCCAGCCTCGATTCATAATGTCGGAGGCTTCTCCCGGCAGCGATAGAACAATGCAGTCAAGCAAAGCAGACAGAATCAAGATAATTCCGACTACTTTTAGAGTTCGAGCTGCTACTGAAGAAAATTGACGGTTGTTAGTTGCTTTCATAATTCCTGTTAGATGATTCTACACCGTTAGATTCAACGAAATTTTGTTTAATGGGTTAAGTGGTAAGAGGGATCATACCCCTTTTTGATTGGTGCCTTGGGGATCTTCGATCGGGGAATCAATGATGAGCTAAGGGTTGGGAGCTAGCCAGCAGTTGCGTTGTTTTTGGGGAACAGGTATTAGTTTCTCATACTCGCTTGTTGATTCGCCTGCGGGGTTCACGGGTGGCAGCCCGCGTCACACGATCGCGCGAGGTTCAGTTTCTTGCTCTCTCTGTGGAAACAGAAATCCTGAAGGTGAAAACCGCCTTTAAGACGGGAAACTCCGCAGACGAATCAAACTCTCCCCCATTTTATGAGTTGGGAAGCCCCAATCAGAAGCAAGGCCGATCGGGCACTTCACGTTATTTTCCACCAAAATAGCTCGATCGGGTACTCGCTTCCACTTTACCCCGGTTTTCACAGGCTCTCGCCGGGCCGCCATTAAGCGCGAGTTGCTGCACGCTCTTTTGGCGAGTTGGGCCGCCGGAGGCAGCGCGCTATGTCCGGTGGCTGTGGAACTTGTGGATATTCCCCATGCCGTGCTGGAAGGATTCTGCAAAGAGTCCCAAGTTGGACGTTCCCTCGTGGCGATGGAACTGCCGTTACTGAATTCCACTGAGGATTGATTTTGAGGGCTTGAACACCAGTCGAATAGTTAGGGTACATCGCGATTTAACTGAGTGGCACGGTATCCATCTGTTTGGCAAATTGCAGATACACGAATAGAATTTTTTATCCTGTATCTAAATCAGCGAAATAGAAAATAAATTTTATTTATGATTTTTTTTAAAAGAAATCAATAATTGCTAATCATTCATTTTCAACTAATAAAAATTTGCGGATATAGTGCTTGATTGTTTGAGGAAAAAGGTACAATCGATCGCATTTTTTGGTAGGATGATTCATCGCTGTTCAAATTTCCTAGTGGTGGATGTAATGATTTCTGGTGTTTACACGTTGAGAGAACTCGCAGCAGCGATCGCATCCGCTCCCGATAACTGGCGTCCGATCGTGTTTACTAACGGGTGCTTCGATATCCTGCACGCTGGCCACGTCCGCTATTTGCAGGCGGCAAAAAATTTGGGACGGACGCTAGTTGTGGGCTTGAATAGCGACAAAAGCGTGCAAGCTATCAAACCGCAACAGCCGGGATTGCCGCCGCGCCCGATCGTACCGGAAAATCAGCGAGCCGAAGTATTGGCAGCCCTCAAACCCGTAGACGCGGTAGTAATTTTTTCCGAAATTACAGCAACTAAACTGATAAATATCCTGAAGCCAGATATATACGTTAAAGGAGGCGACTATCAACTCGAAACTCTGCCGGAAGCACCCGCTGTTATCGCCGGAGGCGGCAAGATTTCTTTGATCGAAATAGAAGTTCCTAGTTCTACGAGTGCGATCGTCCAACGCATTTTGCAGTTAGGTACTTAACCCTCGCTTGCAAACAGCAAATAGTGAGTTAAACTCATAAACTGCCCCATCAAAAACACTCAAGTGTGGCTTCTCGTACAACTTCATCCCAATGGCTAAGCAGGAGATAATTTCAATGGAACTCACCAGCAATAACACGATCGTGGAAATTCTCGAAAGACACAAAGCAGAGTTACTAGCAGACTGGCTCAAAGAACTGCAAAATACCGGGCTGCGGCGGGACGACTTGATGAGAGCTAAAGAATTGCGATCCGAGTGTCAAGAGTTCCTGCAATTGCTCCAAATAGCATTGCAGCAGGGTAACTTTAGCGACATCCAGACACCAGAGTGGGAAAATATGCGGCTGATGCTGGCAGAAGTTTCGCGATCGCGCGTTCAGAGGGGCTTTACGCCGTCAGAGATCGCGAGTTTCATTTTATGCTTCAAAAAGCCATTGTTCGATCGGCTTTGTCACGAATTGACACAAAACCGCGACGCACTTGTCGAAAAACTTTGGCTTTCCACCAGCTTACTAGACCAACTAGGCCTTTGGGTGACAGAAATCTTTCTCAAAGCTCGCGAAGAAGTAATCGAACGCCAGCAGCAAGAAATGCTCGAATTGTCAACACCAGTAGTCAAACTTTGGGAAGGAATTCTTGCTTTACCCATGATCGGGACTCTCGACAGCGCCCGCACTCAAATAGTCATGGAAACTCTGTTACAGGAAATCATGGAAACTGGCTCAGAATTTGCAATTTTAGACATTACAGGCGTGCCGACTGTTGACACTTTAGTCGCTCAACATTTATTAAAAACCGTCGCGGCCGCCCGTCTCATGGGTACTGAGTGCATCATCAGCGGCATTCGCCCGCAAATAGCTCAAACCATTGTTCATTTGGGAGTTGACTTGCAAGATATTTTGACAAAAGCAACTTTAGCAGATGCTTTTAAAGTCGCCTTGCAGCGCCAAGGTTTAATTATAAGAAATCTGAAAGAGGAAAAATAACAAATATTGTAGTCTGGTGTAACGTCGGCGGTGCGCTTGGTTAATTGGTAATGGGGAGCGGATAATCGGAAAAAAGCTCGCCCGCCGCCTATTTCACACAAATTGAGAACCGCTATATTGTCTCCAGTCTCAAGTTTTATTCAATTCAAAGCTCAAGGCAAGGTGAATTTATGATGGAACGGATTCCGATCCTGCAAATGGGAGAATTTTTGTTAGTCACAATTCAAGTAGATATGCACGATCGCTTGGCAATGATGCTGCAAGACGACTTGACGAACCGGATAGTCAAAACCGGAGCAAAAGGTGTTTTGATAGAAATTTCTTCTCTGGAAATTGTAGATTCTTTTATCGGCAGAATTCTCAACAATATTGCTACCATGTCGCGTATATTGGATGCGGAAACAGTTGTGGTTGGGATGCAGCCTGCGGTGGCAATTACGCTGGTTGAATTGGGGCTTTCTCTGACAGGAATTCGCACAGCTTTAAGTGTTGAAAAAGGGATGAATTTGTTGCATAAGTCCTTGGGTTTTCCTACGGATTTAGGATTGCGATCCGTTGATTGATTGTTCCGCAATTTAGGGGCAATAGGTGAATAAATCTGGTTTATTTGTAGATAGTTTGTTGACTAATTCAAGATTGATTGTGGGAAACTTGGTCGATCGGGGTAGGTCTTATGTTTTGTGGAGAAATTCTATTTTGGTACAGTAGCCGCCATGTCAAAACGTGAGACATTAGAAATTCGATCGTCCTCCGATATAGTCAACGTCCGACAGCAAGTGCGAACTTTGGCTGTAGCAATGGGATTCGGCTTGGTAGACCAAACAAAAATCGTTACTGCAGCTAGCGAACTCGCCCGCAATACTGTAGACTACGGCAAAGGGGGAACGGTAACTTTAGAAACGATCCAATCAGGTAAGCGCACAGGGCTGCGGCTGATATTTGAAGACAAAGGCCCGGGAATTCCAGACATTGAATTGGCTATGACTGACGGTTATACTTCCAATCGCGGTTTGGGTTTGGGCCTTAGCGGTTCTAAGCGGTTGATGCACGAGTTTGAGATTGTTTCTAAAGTGGGTAAGGGGACTAAAATTGCGATCGTCCGCTGGCGGTGAAAGAGTAGATGGGGAGTGGAGGATATTGAGCGAAATTGAGCGAGATTGGGCGAGAAACCGGGTTTATTCGAGTTGGGCGTTGGGTGACGAAAAGTATTCCAATAAACCCGGTTTCTGAGATGATGAGTAATATCGTTTCCGGTTGGATCGTCAGGTGATTTAACCGCAGAGCACACAGAGTACAC
>NZ_JAUBTN010000061.1:18091-38780 GCF_036705055.1 Microcoleus sp. CZ3-B2
AGAGTCCGAGAATATATATCTGAATCATTCCGATGCTACCGGATTTGATATAATTCGGAGGGGCGAGAAACCGGGTTTATTCGAGTTGGGCGTTGGGTGAGGAAAAATATTCCAATAAACCCGGTTTCTGAGATGATGAGTAATATCGTTTCCGGTTGGATCGTCAGGTGATTTAACCGCAGATTACACAGAGTACACAGAGTACACAGAGTCCGAGAATATATATCTGAATCATTCCGATGCTACCGGATTTGATATAATTCGGAGGGGCGAGAAACCGGGTTGATTCGAGTTGGGCGTTTGGTGACGAAAAATATTCCAATAAACCCGGTTTCTGAGATGATGAGTGATGCGGAGGGGCGAGAAACCGGGTTGATTCGAGTTGGGCATTTGGTGACGAAAAATATTCCAAATAAACCAGGTTTCTGAGATGATGAGTGATGACCAATGACTGATGACTAATGACTAATGACTACTGACTAGCTTGAGATTAGAACTACAAAATAATGATAAATGCCTTAGCCCTCCCCGTAACAGAAGAAAGTCAAGTCGGAGAAGCGCGGCGAATTGCAGTCGCCCTCGCGGCCGAAGTCGGATTTGATGAGACCGATCGCGGTAAAGTAGCAATTGTCACCGCCGAAGCTGCAAAAAACGCGGTAAAACACGCCAGCGAAGGAGAGATTTTGCTGCAAACTGTAAAAACAGACGCAGGATATAGCATTGAAATAGTATCGTTAGACCGGGGGCCGGGAATGGCAAATGTCGGCCAGTGTCTGCGAGACGGTTTTTCGACTGCGGGAACTCTGGGAACCGGACTCGGCGCGATTAAACGCCTTTCTAGTTTTTTTGATATTCATTCTGTACCGAAACTGGGGACAGCTTTATTAATGCGCTTGGAACCGACTCAGAATCGCCTGGAAACTTCCCAAAACAGCAATTACTTGGAATTTGGGGTCGTCAGCTTGCCGAAAGCAGGAGAGGAAATTTGCGGGGATTCCTGGGCGACAGAAAACGATCGGGACAAAAATCTAATTTTAGTTGCTGACGGGCTCGGCTACGGGGTTTTGGCGGAGGAAGCTTCGCAAGAAGCTGTCCGGGTATTTGGGGAAAGTGCTAAACTCGGGCCGAAAGCTATTTTAGAGAAGGCGCACGCTGCTTTAAAAAATACCAGAGGAGCGGCTGCTGCGATCGCCCTGATCGATCGTACCCAACAAACAGTCTGTTTTGCCGGAATTGGCAATATCTCTGGTGTAGTCGTGACAGATAACCGCAGCCGCAGCATGGTTTCTTACAACGGTACTGTTGGACATCGGATGCTCAAAGTAGCAGAATTTGTCTATCCTTGGTCGCCGCATTCCTTGCTAGTCATGCACTCCGACGGTTTGGCGACGCAGTGGGATTTCAACCGCTATCCGGGTTTGGCCGCGAGACATCCGGCTTTAATCGCGGCGGTGCTCTACCGGGACTTCAAACGGACTCGCGATGATATGACAGTTGTCGTGGCTAAGGTAAGACAACCAGCTTAATACATACCACTTTCAAAAAAAAATGAAACTCTAGGCGAGAACTCAAACATGATAGTCATCAGTGATTCCACAATCGAAAATCGAAAGTCGAAAATCGAAAATGGCATTAGTTACCCAATCCTGACGACGGAAGTCCGCTTTGAGCAAGATATCGTACAAGTACGCCAAAGAGCGCGCCAAATTGCTAAGGGGCTAGGATTCGATTCCCAAGCACAAACTCGCATCGCCACAGCAGTTTCCGAAATTGCCCGCAATGCTTTTAAATATGCAGGGGGCGGTAAAGTAGAATTTATTGTGGAAGGGGAATCGCGCCAATTTTTTCGGACTCGGATTTCTGACAGCGGGCCGGGAATTGCTGATTTATCGGCGGTTTTGAGCCCCGATTTTCGATCGCAAACCGGTGCGGGACTCGGTTTGGCGGCGGCGAAACGGTTGATGGATGACGTGCAAATCGATTCTTCGCCCGATCGCGGAACTGCTGTACAGTTAATTAAGCAGTTTTCTAAACAAATGCCTGCTCTGAGCGCGATCGAACTCAATGAATTAGTTGACAAACTAGCGCGCCAAATTCCCGAAGATCCCTACGCCGAAATCCAGCAACAAAATCAAGAATTGCTGCGTACTTTAGACGAACTCCGCCAGCGTCAAGAAGAACTCGTACAGTTAAATCAACAACTAAAAGATACCAATCGCGGAGTTGTGGCACTTTACGCCGAATTGAACGAAAAAGCAGAATTTCTCCAGCGCGCCAGCGAACTCAAAACCAGCTTTCTCTCCAATATGAGCCACGAGTTTCGCACTCCCCTAACGGCAATTTTAAGTCTTTCCGAGATTTTGTTAGAGCGCCTCGACGGAGAACTTTCACCAGAACAAGAAAAGCAAGTAAATTTTATTCACAAATCTGCCCTTTCTCTGGCAGAACTTGTTAACGACTCGTTAGATTTAGCCAAAGTAGAAGCTGGAAAAGTCACTGTTCGCGTTGCTGATTTTGAAGTCGAAGATTTGTTCAGCGTGCTGCGGGGAATGATGCGCCCCCTGCTACCCCAAAACTCTGCCGTTACTCTGATTTTTGAAACGCCTCGGGAACTTCCAACCCTCACAACGGACGAGGGAAAACTTTCTCAAATTTTGCGAAATCTGATTTCAAATGCTCTCAAGTTTACTGAAGCCGGCGAAGTGCGAGTTGCTGCGGAAATGGAAGAGGGGGGAACTGTTACTTTTTCCGTGGCAGATACGGGCGTTGGTATTCCGCCAGCAGACCAAACGCGGATTTTTGAAGAATTTGTCCAAATCGAAAATCACTTGCAGAAGGGCGTGAAAGGCACGGGATTGGGATTATCTTTGTGTAAGAAAATGACTGAATTTCTGGGGGGAAGTATTGAAATTGAAAGTTCGCCCGGAGCGGGATCGACTTTTTTGGTCAATTTGCCGGTTGTGTATGATGGAGATTTAGAAAAACCTTTGGAAATGTCTGCTGCTAAGGGGGTGAAAACACCGCTTTTTCTAGCAAATTCTCGATCGCCTGTGCGGGATTCTGCAGCAAAAATTTTGGTGGTGGAGAATGAAGAGTGTCTTTCATTTTCCCAAGGACTTGCTGGCAGAAATTCATTGTATCGCGATCGGGGCTGCCAGCGCTGCTGAATGTTTGGGATCGTCGGTTAGTTTTTAGACTGGTTGCATCAATCTTCGATCGGGAAACCGCAGATTTAAGGTAGATCGACGCAGATATAGCCTTTCTGCGATCTCATAGGAGGTACTATCTGGGATAGGCCAAACCGGGCATAGGGCAAACCGGGCATAGGGCATACCTCACTTTTTTGAGAAAGGCTATAGGTTGACAAAAAGAAAGTTTATTTAATTTGTAACAGCATTTAACACTTGTACTGTAAAATGTATCAGTTCTAAGTTGCCGACTGTACAGTAGGGACTTAGGCTGTGTTTTTGTTTGTGTTAGCGCGATCGGCTAAAATGCACGATCGATATCGTTTTTAGCAAAGGTTCGATCGCAAAATAATGCAACCTTAGCTAAGATCCAAAGCTAAGATCCAAACCCTTACCAAAATAAGCTCTTCTAAAATCTTCAATCTAAAATCGCCAAGCCAAAATCTAAAATCGCATGACTTTCATTTCCCTTCAATATGTCCTATTTTTGTTAGTTTTGTTAGCTGCTTACTGGTCAGTTCCGCTGCAGTGGTGGCGGCTGTTTATCATGCTGGTAGGTAGTCTGATTTTTTACGCTTCGCTGCAAATTTGGTACATTCCTCTGTTGTTAGTCAGTATTGTGTTTAATTACTGCTTGGCGATGGCGATTGGAGAACCTCTAGATTGGCGGATTGCTAATGCTTCTTGGAACCGCCGCCGTTTGTGGTTGCTGTGGATCGGAATTGCGCTGAATGTGTTGCTGTTGCTGGGTTTTAAGTATGTGCCTTTTGTATTGAGTTCGATCGGCACTTTGTTGAATTGGCCAGTTGCTCTCGACAGCGCTAACTGGGTAAAAACTCACGTCATCGCACCCTTGGGATTGAGTTTCTTTTGCTTTGAGTGCATTTCTTATTTGATTGACGTGTACCGAGGCGCACCGGCGGCTACTTCGCTGCTGCACTTTGCTGCTTACAAGTTGTTTTTTGCGAAACTGATTTCTGGGCCGATTACTCGCTATCACAACTTAATCTATCAACTGAAATCCCAGAGTTTTCCGACACCCGATCGCATTTCTGAAGCACTTTGGACGATCGCCTTCGGTGCAGTTAAAAAAGGTCTTTTTGCTGACAACTTGGGAATTTATGTCGATTTAAGCTTTACCAACTTACAACGGGCGGGAAGCGAGGATTTGTGGCTGGCAATTTTTGCTTACGGGCTGCAACTTTATCTCGATTTTAGCGGCTATGTTGACATGGCGCGCGGTACTGCTTTGCTGCTTGGTTGGTATTTGCCACCAAATTTTGACTTCCCTTATTTTACTACCAGCATCGGTGATTTTTGGCGGCGCTGGCACATGACTTTGGGCGATTGGCTGCGAAATTATTTATATTTTCCGTTGGGTGGTTCCCGTGTCGGTTTGTGGCGCACTTGTCTCAATTTGTTCACCGTCATGTTAATTGCGGGAGTTTGGCACGGGGCGGCTTGGGGATTTATTGTGTGGGGGGCTTTGCACGGTTTGGCTTTGGCGCTGCACCGATTAACAGATGTGACTTTTAAGCGGTTGCGAATCGAGTTTTTGTGGGAAAATCCGATCGGGATGGCGATCGCTTGGCTGCTGACTCAGGCGATGGTTTTTAGTAGTTGGATATTCTTCCGCCTTCCCGATTTAAAAGATTCTGGATGGGCAATTTCCCATTTGTGGGGACACCCTGCTGACGTACAGTTTGCTAATAAAGTTTATGTAGAAGCTTTGGGTTTGGACAGAGTGCAGTTGGCTTGGATATTGGCGGCTGTGGCTGCAGCAATGCTGCTTAATTATGGCTTCAATCGCATTTTGAAAGTGGAGTTAAATTGGCCGATAAAATTGGTATTAGTGCCGCTTTGTTTCTACGCGGTTTGGCTGTTAGCTCCCGAAGGCGGTTTGCCTTATATTTACTTCGATTTTTAGGGCATTATCTTAATATAGGTTTGTAGTAAGGACTTTAGTCCATATAACTGGTTCCCAGGTTCTGCCTGGGAACCAGTGAAAGCACCCTGCAAATACATTTAGGTGCAACATCGGGCCCAGACTACAATTGATAGGAACACCAATCACTCCAGCTACCGACATAAAGTTTTGCATCGGGAATTCCAGCGATTTCTAAAGACAGTAAATTAACGCAAGCTGTCACCCCAGAACCGCAATAAACAATGATTTCTTCCGCTTTTCCTAATTCCGTCCACCGCTGTTTTTGTTCCGAGGTCGATCGCACTTTTCCCGTTTCATCCGTCACCCCTTGCCAAGGGTAATTGACAGCACCCGGAATGTGACCTGCAATCGGGTCAATTGGCTCCCGCAAGCCCGCGTATCTCTCGCTCTCTCGCGAATCAACCAAAACTCTGTGCGGCAAGTCTTTTCGCTCTTTGACAGCCTGAATGTCAACGATCGCATCCCGCTGCAATTCCGGTACAAATTTACCCTCCCGATATTCCGGCAAAATATTTGTTACCGGATATCCCGCCGCTTTCCAAGCGCCAAAACCGCCATCTAACAAAGCAACTTTGCTGTGTCCCATATATCGCAGCAGCCACCACAAACGAGCAGCAAAAGCCAGCCGCGAATCGTCATAAGCCACAACTAAAGTTTCTCCTAAATTAATGCCAGCCGCACTCAATTTTGCCGCTAATTCTTCAATATTTGGCAGCGGATGTCTGCCGCCATGTTTACCAACTGCACTCGCGAGATCTCGATTTAAATCTAAATAAAAAGCTCCGGGAATGTGACTTTCTTGATATTGTTTTTGTCCCAATTCGACATCGGCGAGGGAAAACCTACAGTCAATAATTACAACTTGCGGATTTTCGGTATTGGCGGCCAACCATTCAGAAGAAACAATTAAATCGTTGTCATTCATAAGTGTTTAAATCGGTGTTTGATATCTACATTTGTGGACAAAAAATCTTCCTAATTAGGGCAGAATGCGGCGCACTTACCGCTTCTCGGATTCGGCTTTTTTAATTAGATTTCTTAGGAGTTTCTGGCTCCGGTTCTGGCTGTTCTGAATTAGATTTTTTGGGAGTTTCTTTTTCCGAAGTTGCTTTTTTGGAATTAGATTTTTTAGGAGTTTCTTTCTCGGAAGTTGCTTTTGGGGAATTAGATTTCTTAGGAGTTTTTTTATCCGGTTCGGCTTTTTTGGCTGGTGCGGGAGTTGGCTCTGGCTGGGGTGGATTTACTGCGGCTTCTTGAGCGTAAAGCAGGTATTTCTGATACTCGATTACTTTTGTCTGAGCTAGTTGATGGTTGGAGCTAGACACCGGTACTCTTCTCATCAACGATACTGCTTCTTGCCAGCGATCGCCAACTATCGTCCAATCTTCCTTGGTTTTTGCGACTCGCCCTAATTCTGCTGCTTTAACTGCGCTGTTAACTGCGTCTCGAAAAGTATCCGGTACAGTTGGTAAATTCGCTATTTCATCGGGTTTATTCCCCGCAGTTGCTGGCTGCTCGTTCAAAATTTTACCGACAAATGCTACTACCGCGATCGCCAACATACCAGTAACCAGCGCGACGACAATAAAAGTCGATCGCAACCGCTTCTCAAATACCGCTAATTCCGCCGATTGCTCCTCCTCAATATCACTCTGTGTCTCTTCTGTGCGATCTTCCACCTTCGCAACAGCAGCATCTGGCACAGATTCTTCCACAAAGCTCTGTTGTTCCAAAGTGCTGTTTTCTAAACTAAACTCCTGAATCCAAGCAGGCACAATCTGACCGATTTCTCGCCCCTCAACCTTCACTTTGCTAATCGAATCCGGCTGCAAATCTGTCAGTTGGCTGCGGACAAAATCAACTAATATATGTTCGAGCGGTACTTGCTCGGCTTCAAGAATTATATCCAAACAGTCGTCGTCGAGGTGCGCGGAGGCTGCGATCCCTTCAGATTGTAACTGGCTGTTTAGCCAAGATGCGATCGCCTGCGGATCTCCCTCCTTGGCAAGTTCCTGAAAATTAAGCTCTGTCATAGCTGGACACCTGATAATGCAGAAAGTTCGGCAACGGATTATGTAACGGATGGAAGTCCGAAGAAGGAAGAAGGAAGAAGGAAGGAGGAAGAAGGAGCAACTAATAGTTTTTTTGAGTTTAAAACACCATAACACCAATTTTTTATGAGGCTGCTCCCGAATCCGATCCCCCCTTAGCTTGCCCCCTACTCCCCCTTAATAAGGGGGGGGACAAGATTCCGATCAAAGTCAACCCCTACTCCCCTTCTTAAGGGGGATTTAGGGGGATCGAGATATTTGCAACTTGACATTAAATTGACATAAGTGAAATCCAACAAATAGTATAATCTATCGCGGCAAATCGCAGATCGCAGATATAAACGATCGCTCTCGATCGCCCCCGCGGCATCCCTTCGGGAAAAACTGCACTCCTCACGAAAAACCTGAGTCCGTTTTGTAGTAAGGACTTCAGTCGTCGGAAATTTGATACCGTGCCCGGAGCTCTATCTACCCCAGGGCGATCGAGTCAAACCGCAAGCCTCGCGCCTCAAACCGACATCCGGCGGGAAAAAGACAGGGCACGCCCGGATTGGAGATTGGAGATTTAAGATTAAAAAATTGTGCGATCGCAGTGGCATCGACGGACTGTGAGTGATATCATCAGTTAGTCAATATTCAAGTTTTTATAGCAAAAAACTCGATCGCACAATGATAGCAATAGCAATTTTAGCGGCTGGACGCGGCACGCGCATGAAATCTGACTTGCCCAAAGTTCTCCACGAATTGGGCGGGCGAACCCTCGTTGAGCGAGTCCTTCAAAGTTGTCAAGAAATTGAAATTTCCCGGCGACTTGTCATAGTCGGTTATCGCAGCGAACTCGTTAAAGAATCTCTGATTGAAGGTAAAGAAATAGCGGACAATCCTCAATCTCCTCCCCTAGAATTTGTCGAACAAACCGAACAATTGGGAACCGGTCACGCCATCCAACAATTGCTGCCTCACTTAGAGGGATTTCAAGGAGATTTGCTGGTCTTAAATGGCGATGTACCTTTGCTGAGGGCAGAAACTATCAAACAATTGATGGTCGTTCACAAACAGCACCAAAACTCGGCTACTATATTGACAGCTAATTTGCCCGATCCTCAAGGATATGGGCGAGTATTTACCGACAGTCAAAACTTAGTTCAGCAAATTATAGAAGACCGAGATTGCACCCAAGCTCAAAAGCAAAACCACCGAATTAATGCAGGTGTTTACTGCTTTCACTGGCCGGATTTAGAGAAAATTTTGCCAGATTTGAAGGCAGATAACGACCAAAAAGAATATTACCTAACTGATACGGTAAGTAGCCTTTCTCCGGTGATGGCGGTGGATGTCGAAGATTATCAAGAAATATTGGGCATTAACGATCGCAAACATTTAGCCACAACTTCCGATATTTTGCAAACGCGGATCAAGGATAAGTGGCTGAGGGCGGGAGTGACACTTATCGATCCCCACAGCATTACGATCGATGATACCGTAGAGTTGCAAGCGGATGTGGTAATTGAACCGCAAACTCATTTGCGGGGAAAAACTTCGATCGCCTCCAGGAGTCGCATCGGGCCCGGATCTTTGATTGAAAACAGTCAAATTGGCGAAAATGTGACTGTGCTTTATTCGGTAATTTCTGACAGCATTGTCGCCGAAAATTCGCGAATCGGCCCCTACGCGCACTTGCGGGGACACGCCCAAATAGGCGCAAACTGTCGCGTCGGCAATTTTGTAGAATTGAAAAATGCTCAAATTGGCGATCGAACTAATATCGCTCACTTGTCTTATTTAGGCGACGCGAGTTTGGGAGAAAAAGTCAACATCGGTGCTGGGACAATTACCGCCAATTACGACGGAAAGAATAAGCACAAAACTCAAATAGGATCGGGAACTAAAATCGGTTCCAACAGCGTGCTGGTTGCACCGATAACTTTGGGAGAAAATGTTACAGTAGCAGCAGGTTCTGTCGTAACTGAAGAAGTGCCGAATGACTGTTTAGTAATTGCCCGATCGCGGCAAGTTGTCAAACCAGGTTGGAAACTCAAAGAACCGGAAAAATAACATTATTATGTACGCACATTCTTCTGTTGACTGCGCCGATCGCACCGGCTAGTTTTGTAGTTAATCTCTGTCGGTGGGGCGCAAAAGTCAACTAATCAAGCCACGAAAACTGAAACCAGCGTAATCGTGTTGTATGTAGCCTTTCTGTGTTCTCATAGGAGGTACTATCCGACATAGGGCATAGGACATAGGACATAGGGCATATCTCACCACGCTTGAGAACCGCTATAGCACTTCTCCTGACAGTTGCGGGACAGCGGCAGATTTGCATTGCTCTTTCCTCTTTCCGTCTGATGGCTGCTTTTCACCAAAACCGAATAGTCGCGGATTATAGCACAATTGAACGCGATCGAACTGCTTTGTTTAATCGCTGCCAGATTGATTGTAGAGCGAGGAAATGCTGCCTCTAATCCTACAAACCTAGTCATATAGCAATATGTAGCGTCTAGTCCCGATCTCAACGCTAGCAATAGCGTAAATTAATGTGCGAAGTGACAATAATTGATCTATACTGAGCGCAAATCACCGATCGAACTAGGCATCATCCTGGGGCGGATTTTCCCCGATCGGGTTTTTGAAAATATTTGCTTTGAAAGTCGATCGGTTCTGGTTGAAGCATTGCTTTTAACCTAGTCATTACGACTTTTCAATTGCCCATTTTTTATGTCTCAAGGGGTGGCACTTTATAATCCATTCCTGGATTCGTTTGCCTTCCTATCCACTGCGCCTTAATCGTTATTAATTGCCATGCAAGTTACATCTGTTGCCGAGTTTTCTACAAGCAATATTCAGGTGATTCGCCGAGATGGTTCTACGACGGAACTCGATATTACAAAAATTCGCGCAGTCGTCAACTGGGCTTGTCGAGAACTATCGGCAAACCCGATCGCCCTAGAAGCCAGCCTGACCACTAAGCTGCGTCCCGGCATTACAACCAGAGAAATTCAAGACAATCTGATCCGCTGTGCGTTGGAGTTGTGCAGTCCTGAAGAACCCGATTGGCGCTATGCCGCAGGGAGGCTGCACATTTGGAGTTTGTGGAAAGACATTCAGGTGAGTCGGGGCTATCAATATGGTGACTATGCCCGGACTGTGCAAGCTAAAGTCCTCGAAGGGCAGTACGATCGTCGCATCTTGACCTACACTCCCGCAGAGTTAGAAATTGCCAATGAGTGGATCGAGCCGGATTGGGATGCTGACTACGATTACGCTGGAGCCGTGTTGCTGACCAAACGGTATCTATTGCCGAATGAATTGCCCCAAGAATCCCTTTTGACCTGTGCGCTGTTGTTGGCCTGGGCGGAAGCACCAGAACAGCGGCTCCAGTGGGCCAAGCAGTTCTATGAAATGTTGGCACGCCGGCAGATTTCTTTGGCAACGCCGATTCTGGCAAACCTGCGAATTCCTGACGGTTCTCTCGCCAGTTGCTTTATCACCGCATTAGATGACAATCTCGAAAGCATTTTTTCTGGGATTCATGATGCCGCTAGGATCTCTAAAAACGGTGGCGGTGTCGGCGTGAATTTGTCTCGGATTCGCGCAACGGGCAGTTGGGTGATGGGGAAAGCCAATGCTTCGGGCGGGGTGATTCCCTGGGTGAAGCTGCTCAACGATACCGCAATCGCCGTCAATCAGGGCGGACGGAGAGCCGGGGCGATCACCGTCAGTTTAGATACCTGGCATTTGGATTTGCCCGAATTTTTGGAGATGCAAACCGAGAATGGGGATCAGCGGCGGAAAGCCTATGATGTGTTTCCGCAGTTGGTGGTTAGTGATGAGTTCATGCGACGAGTGGAAGCCGATGCGGAGTGGACGCTGATTGACCCCTATGAGGTGCGAACAAAGCTGGGCATCGAACTGGCTGAACTGTGGGGAGAATCTTTTGAAGCTGCCTACGCTCAAATCGAAGCCAGCTTGGATCGAGAAATTACGCTATACAAAAAGGTGAATGCTCGTCTGTTGTTCAAAGACGTGATGCGAACTCAGTTAGAAACTGGAATGCCCTATCTTTGGTTTAAGGATACGGTCAATCTGGCAAATCCTAATCAGCATCAAGGCTATATTCCAGGTGGAAATCTCTGTCAGGAATCTTGGTCGAATGTGAAGCCAGGGGAAGAAGCCCATACCTGTAACTTGGTCAGCCTTAATCTGGCAAATTTAGAAGATGATGCGCGATCGATCGAACAGATTTGTCAGACAGCCGTGCGGATTTTGGATAACACGATCGATCTAACCACACCGCCCTTTGCCGCCAGCACCACACATAACAACAAATATCGCACGATCGGAGTGGGCTGCATGGGGTTAGCCGATTGGTTGGCCAAGCGCCATCTAACTTACAATCACCTGCAAGAGATTAGCAATCTGTTTGAAGACATCGGTTACTATTGCACCGCCGCATCAATGAATCTGGCAAAAGAGCGAGGAGCCTATCCTGCTTTTCCCGGCAGTGAATGGAGTAAAGGTCATTTGGTAGGAGCAAAGCCCGTGAAGTGGTTTTTGGAAAACGCCCGTCAGCCGGAACGTTGGCAAACCTTGAGTCAGGCGATTCAACAGCATGGCATTCGCAATTCCCATATCACGGCGATCGCACCCAATACCTCTTCATCCTTAGTCCAAGGTTGTACTGCCAGTGTGTTGCCCGTTTATAGCAGGTTCTTCTATGAAAAATGGGCCAAAGGGACGGTTCCGGTTGCGCCACCTTACATTCGGGATCATTTCTGGTTTTACAGTGAAAACAAGACGCTGAATCAACGGGTGGTAATCCACGCGATCGCCACGATGCAGCAGTGGATTGATACAGGAATTTCAATGGAATTATTGTTCAATCTAAATGCAGGTGTGTATTTTCCTGATGAACCAGATCGCTCTCTCAAGGCAAAAGATATCTTTGACATCTTGGTGTTAGCTTGGCACTCTGGCTGCAAAGCAATCTACTACATTCGCACCGTACAGAAAGATAGTTTCAAAGAATCTAACGATGGCTGTGTTGCTTGCGCGAATTAACTGATTATTTCACGGTTGATAAACTGTGTTCATGAACTGCCCTCAATTGTTGTATTAACTATATCGGATGAACTCACAATGGTTTTAAGTCTAGCTACACCCATTCCAGCGACTGCATCAAATCGAATGCCAATTAACCCCGTGTTCAATCCCCTGGGGAATGATGCAACAGGAAATCGCAAAATTTGGTTTGGCGAAACAACCAACTTAATGCAGTTGAACGATGTTCGCTACGGCTGGGCAGTTGGGCTGTACCGACAAATGCGGGAAAACTTTTGGATTCCTGAAAAAATTGATGTGACTCAGGATGTGACTGATTATGCTAATCTCACGACTGGGGAACGGCGAGCTTTTGATGGCATCCTCAGCTATCTGACATTTCTCGATTCGGTACAAACCTGCAATGTGCCGCACATCAAAAATAGTGTTACCGCACCCGAAATCTCCTTGTGCATGGCGGAACAAATTTCTCAGGAGGCAATGCACAATCAGTCCTATCAGTACATCATTGAAACCATTGTTCCTAGCGATCGCCGTTCCCAAGTTTATGAGTTTTGGCGCAGCGATCGAGTGTTGAAACAGCGCTGTCAATTCATCGCCGGACTGTATCAAAAGTATGTTGACGATCCAACCCCAGAAAACTATTTTGTCTCGCTGATGGCAGATTATCTGCTAGAAGGGTTGTACTTCTACAATGGATTCAACTTTTTCTACAATCTGTCCTCACGGATGCTGATGGCTGGAAGTGCCGATATCTTTAGAATGATCAACCGAGATGAACTTTCCCATGTGCGGCTGTATCAGAAATTACTTCCAGAAGCGATGGAAATCTTTCCGCACAGTCAGGAGCAAATCTACGAAATGTTTGCGACTGCGGTGGAACACGAGTCTCAGTGGGCCGAGCACATTGTTGGAGATAGCATTCTAGGTATCACAACCAGCAGCACAGAGCAATATACAAAGTACCTTGCGAATCAGCGACTCAAGGCGATCGGCTTAGAACCGCTTTTTCCTGATATGAAATACAAGAAAAGCCCCTACGCTCATTTGGAGCGATTTTCAGATACCAAGAAAGAGGCCAACACAAAAGCCAACTTCTTTGAGTCCAGTGTCACCAGTTACGTGATGTCTTCTAGCCTTGAAGGTTGGGATGATTTCTAGCTTTTGGCGATCGAACTGACACTCTTCATTGATTCGTCGCGGGGAATGTCAGTCCGCTAAAGTCTAAGATGTTCTTGATTGAATGTTAACTAAATATTTATTAGCTTTTGTTTTCCCCCGATCGCACAAAAGCTAATAATATATATAACCTTTCGAGCGAAAAGCACACCCACAAACTAACAACAGCTTAAAGGAACGAAAATTTAATAAATTAAACATCTGCCACACTTCTCTATCTCTCCAGAAGCTCAGGGTTAAAGAGAGGCAGAGCCTCGCCAATCTGCATTACCAGGCAGAGCGAAAGTAACGAGCCAATCGCTTAATTTATATCGTTTTCGGTTGCATCGGAATGATGTTAACAGTCAACAGTCAACAGTTAACAGTTAACAGTCAACAGTTAACAGTGAATTTACTATTCCGATGAAGAGAGGATTTAATATTATTAAATTTTCATTCCTTAGTGCGATCGCCCTCTCCCTTTCTCCCCCTCTCCCCCTCTCCCTTTCTCCCCCTCTCCCTTTCTCCCCCTCTCCCTTTCTCCCCTTCTCCCCTTCTCCCCCTCAATCGCCCTACACAATCTATATAAGCAACAGCTTACTCGCAGACTCGTCCAAAAATTGATGCGTCACAGCGATTCAACCCAATCCGCGCCAACAACTCCTCTCTTAGCGGGCGGTGGAAACGCATCCCAAACTTTCCTTTCCTTCTAGGCCAGAACCACTAAAAAATCAAGGGGGTATTTAAGTCGGATTTTGTATTATTCATAGATTAGCTTAAAAATTTCTCGCCTACAACTAATGTCACGAGTTTACTTGCGCCTTGGTTTGAGATAGGCTGTGGCGCGGCGAATAATCTTAAATAAACGCATAAAAACGTTGAAAAATCTCAGCAATTAGAGCTTGAGCTACCATCAACAGCTTTAGCAAAGAAATATGAGACTGTGCGCCTCAAAATAACACAATTTTCTCCTTTTTAATCCCCATCGCTGACTTGTGCGGTGCTAAATTCAGATACTCGCAAATCAAGTCAACAGTTTTTTGCTGTTCTTTGGCGATCGCATTACTTCCCAAACAAACGCGATCGCCCCCCAACATCAACAAATCAACATAGTAGCTGAAATTCCCCTCGCTATCTGCTATTGCGTTTAATTCCACCGCACAAATATTGCGAGTTGAGCCTTGTGTAACGCGATTCAGCCACAAACCCCGTCGTTTAACGGTCATTTTGTCACAACTTTTATCAAAAATATAAATTTCATCTATTGCGCCGTCCAACAAACACAGCGAAAACAACAAAAATATACCTCCACCTATCCAATTTGACACGAAAACAATCTGCCCTAAGCCAATTACGATAAAAGGAGAAATTAATAACAAACCATCCCAGAATCTATAAGTTTGAATTGTTAGTTGAGTTGGTGTTTGCTTGATAACTTTCATGAGTCGATATTGGGATTTTGCCAACCAGGTTATTTAGAAACGAAGATTTAATAAATTAAACATCTGCCATACTCCTCTATTTCCCGAAGCGGCAAGATACAAATTTTCTAGAGTTTTGACTGAGAACTTTAGTTTTCCTGTTATTTCTACAGAAAAGGTCTTCACTACAATTATCAAACAGTTTTCTTTTCAGGTCAATTCATATAATTCATTAATTAAATTCATAAAAGTCATAATTATTGTATGTTGAGGGCGGCCAAGATGCCAAACCCCTACTCCCCACAAGCGTTTATTCAAACTTGGCTGTAAAGTTTAGAGGTTGGATAATTAGGACTTAGATAAAACCGAGAAACCGGACTTTTTACCGAATCTGCAGATTACAACGCATCTTTTCGCAAAAACAACCGGTTTCTTGAGTCGAAGTGTATCCAAGACTGCATCTGAACTTCACTTTCCCAGCATTCCCCAATAAACCGCGCCGTAAAGTTGAGCAGCCTGCATAGCTTCTTCATCATAACCTTGAGCTTTGAACAAAGCCTCGGCCTGTTTTAGATAACCCATTGCTTGTTCTTTATTTTTTGTTTTGTCTTGAAGTATCAAAGCCAATCCCAACTTCATGTGAGCATCAGCATCATTAGAATCACTTTTGATTGCAGTTTCCCAGTGGGCAATTTCCTCTTCTACCGTCTCCCATTTAAGTTCGTTAGAGTTGTCTGCCGGAAAACCGTCAATACCGTAATTTCGGATATCCAAAAAGGTCGCAATCACTTCAGCTTTTTTATGATAGCCTCCCAAACTACCAGTGGTAAAACCAGAAGTTAGAGGAACACGCTGCTTACCTGAGTGCAACACAAGACAGATACGATATTTATTGCTTTCACTATCTAAAATTCCCTGTATTTCCACACCTGAAATATCTTGAAGTAGGTATTTCATAACTTTCGTGTGTTCAATTTCCATGCCTGAAATACGTTTAAGTAACTGTTTGATAAATTTTATTTTGGCCATGAGTGGTTTATGCCAATTGATAGTCATATGACCGAGATTTTTGTCAAATGTAATGGTCTCTATCTCTACAAATATCACTAACAGCAAACCAATGAGGGCAAATAAAACAGCGAAAAAACCGCCAGAAAAGAAAACCGCAAACATACCGAATAATAAAAAACTCCCGCCCACAAATAGCTGTATCCAAAATGCGGACATTTCAACGAATTCTAGTTTATCTGAGGTCGGTTTCATGACTTTATATTTAATTGATTTTAAGTGAATGTGTACGTGGGTTATTTAGCCTTTGCTTGGACGATCGCCTTTTTGGTATTGTCAATGGCTTTGAGAGCATAGCCATCGCCCGGACGTGCTTGTAAAGCTCTCTTAAAATAGATTAAAGCTGTTTGATATTCTCCCTGTGCGTAGTAGGCATAGCCGAGTTTCATCAATTGTTTGAAATCACCTTGTTGAGCGCTAACAGTAGCAGAATTAGGCTCAGAAATAGGTGCTGGTGAAAGTTGAGGGGATGACTCGGAACTTGGAGATTGCTTGGAAGCAGGAGATTTCTCTTGATTTGGGGATGAAGAAATGCTGAAATCTGAAGGAAAAGAAGAGGGCGATTGCTCGCTAGATCCTTGGTTTACGGTTATGGTTCCAGACTGAACCAATTTTGGAAACTCTGCGCCATAACTTACCACAGTAATAATGCCTCCTAATAAAAACATTGGCTATGCAGCTAGTTGAATCAAAAGTGTTTTTATGATTTTTTTATTGCTCCATTTCTTAATATAAAAAATTAAGGCAGCAAATGGAATAAACCAGTAAAGTAATCCCCAAACTACTTCTTCTTGGAAAGCTTGAACTAATCCCCAGATAGAACCAACAATACTTAAAATAAAACCCAGACCAAAAAATAAGGCGATCGCAATTCCAGACATTTTCTATTTTTCCGTTGATTTATAGTTATTTGGCAAACTGTCAAGGTTAGGATTAAAAGGAATTTTTAACCCGAAACTCTTTTGGCTGTTTGCTGTGTTAAAAATAGATTAGCGGTGAAAGCAGTCCGATCGCGCACAGCGAATGTTAGGATTTTGGTTAGGAATTTGACTAGGAACTCGATCGCGACTGCCACAAATGACACCCTCAAACCTCGATCGACCAGAAGAACCTTTTACACGGGCTAGCCGCGACTGGGACATCGAAAAGCTTTACAGCGACTTAGCAAACGCCAAACAAGAATTTGCCCCCCACACCAGAAGAGGGCTAACACCAGTGGAAAAAAGGCATTTGTGCGGCTTGCTGTGCGGGTGTAGCCCGGCCGAAATAGCGGCACTTCTCAACAAACAAATCAAAGGTGTAGAGGTTGACTTATCTAAAACTTTGTATCGATATATAGAAACGCTGACAAATCGGCCTAGAAATGCTCTCAAAAATTGGAGAGATGCGATCGACTGGCTGGATATAGCCGGGTATAAAAAACAACTAAAAACCTCATCCGGCGCAACCTTAAAAGCCACTCTCCAACATTCAGACAGCATTCTATCCGCCGCCATCAGTCCCGACGGACAATTACTCGCAACAGGTTCCCACGACAGTACAGTGAAGGTTTGGAGTTTGCACAGCGGGGAACTGTTGCGGACTATTTGCGGACATTCAACAGCCGTGTTGCTAGTTGCTTTCAGCCCCGCTAGCAAAACGCTGCTGACACGATCGCGCGCGGGCACAGTCAAACTCTGGAACCTGCAAAACGGCGAACTGCTGAAGCGTTTAGCAGAGGTACACCGCCACGAATCCGTCGCTGTGAGCCCCGACTGGCAAATTTTGGCGATCGGCACCACCAGAGGCACTGTCAAGCTTCAGCACCTCAACAGCGGCCAACTGCTGCAAGTTTTGGAAGGCTATCAAGGAGATGATATAAGTGCGATCGCCCTGAGTCCAAACGGCAAAATGTTAGTAGCCAGCGGGTTGAATGCAGCCAGCGGTTTCTGTCGCGCCACCGTCACTTTGTGGGAACTACCGGGGGGAGAAGTGAGGCGAACGTTTGGCAGCGAAAATTATGTAGCAATTACTCCCAATAGCGAAATTCTTGTCAGTTATGGCTACAAAAATATCGCCCTGTGGAATTTGCAAACAGGCGAATTATTGCATTCTATGGAAACAGGAATTCGGATCACTTCCGCCGCCATTAGCCCCGACGGGAAATACTTTGCGGTGGGCTGTTTTGACGGCACTGTCAGACTTTGGAATCTTGGCGGCGAGTTGCTGCAGTCTTTGGAGGGAAATTCGGGCCCTGTGTCTGCGTTGGCGATCGGGCATTTGGGCGAAACTCTGGTTAGCGGTAGCGAGAATGGTACAGTTAAACTTTGGCAGTTGCGAATTTAATATTAATTTCAATAATTATTGCTAGAATCATCCCTCTAATACCAATTATTCAAACTAGCCTATCCTGGTAAATACAAAAACGGTTCGCGCGTGCGGAATTTAGTCCGTAAAATCCAAAATTCTGCGGACTGATATCAAATCTGGTAGCATCGGAATGATTCAGATATATATTCTCGGACTCTGTGTACTCTGTGTACTCTGCGGTTAAATCATTCCGATCCAACCGGAAACGATATGAAGTCCACACGCGCGAACGAATTTGATTGCGATCTACCCACCGGGCATGATAGAAAATACCAGGATTCCCCCAGGGACAAAGCACTATTTTATTCTAATTTTTGTGGCTGTGTCCTGATTTTTGTTACCGAAAATCAAACGGCTTTTCTAAGCAACAAAAACCAGCGTTCCCTGGTTGGATTCCAAAGTATCGCCCATTTGCGTACCGTCATGAAAAGCACCCAGAATTACCTCGCTAGTTTTGCCGATCGCGATCGCACCGCTAGCATCAATCCCGATCGCCCCAAAATCCCGCTGGCGCGAGTCAGCTTCCGCAAAAGAACGCTCAAAAGCAGCCTTCAAACTCAAACCATCCGTTACCCGAATCACAATCCGCGCCGCCAAACACTCATCCATAATGTGCTCGCCGATACCCGTACAGCTAACCGCGGCATTCCCCGTAGCGTAATTTCCCGCCGGCATCGCCGAGTCGCTAACCCGCCCGATCCGTTCAAAACCCTTGCCGCCAGTCGAAGTTGCAGCAGCCAAACGCCCCCCGGAATCCAAAGCTACAACTCCGATCGTACCAACACCCGCAGGTTCCGCCACCACATCAGCCATTGCCTTGCTAAAATTGCCTTGGCGTTCCTGCATCCACTCGTGCAAACGCAAATCCGTCATCGGATCGTAAATCGGCAAATGAAGTTCTCGCAGCAATTCCGCCGCCCCAAAATCAGACAATACCCGATCGTCCGCAGCCTGCAAAAACTTAGCAAGTTCGATCGGATTTTGAACCCGAGAAACATTAATCGCGCCGCTGAAACGCTGCAGCCAACCGTCCATCAGCGAAGCACTCATCCGAATTTGCCCGTCCGACTGCACCACAGAACCGGTACCGGCATTAAATCGCGGGTCATCTTCCAACAACCGACAGCCTTGTATCACCGCATCTACCGCACTCGCACCGTCTTTGAGCAGCGGATAAACGGCCTCCAAAACATCATAAAGCGATTTGCGAACCGCCTCAATTCCGCCCTTGCTGTGTAGAGAACTACCGGCACCGCCGTGAATAACTAACTTTGGTTGCACTTGTTGCGATGCCATACTTTTAACCGTAAAATTTTTCTTTTGCAATCTTAGCTTTTGTTAGGCAAAGAGCAAAACATTTTTAATTTTCTGAACTGTTGCGACGGCGGCGACAGCGATCGGAACAGTATTTCACCTCATCCCAGCAGTCGGCCCATTTTTTGCGCCAGGTAAAAGGTCGATCGCACACAGGACACATCTTAGTCGGTAACTCAGATTTCGATCGCTGCTTAGCCATGCTAATTTTGACAACAATACACTATCTTAAATTATCCGCGTTAATCCGCGTTAACCTACATTAGAACTCTTGCAAAAATAGAGTGCACCCCACCCCAACCCTCCCCGAACTCGCGGGGAGGGGGCAAGATTATTCTTGTTTCCCCCCGCGGGAGGGGGGACTTGCGGGGGGTGAATTTGACTTTTGCATATATATTAAATCTGCAGTTTTCCGATAAATTCAAAATTTATGCAATAACTATAATTCAGCTATCTCCGAGTAACAATGGTCGCAACGGCATTAACCAACATCCGAATCGTCTTAGTCGAACCCGCAGGGCCATTAAACGTGGGATCGGTAGCCAGAGTGATGAAAAATATGGGTTTGCACCAATTAATTTTGGTCAATCCCCAGTGCGATCATTTAGGGCAAGAAGCCCGACTGATGGCTGTTCGCGCCGCCGATATCTTGGAAACGGTTAAAGTAGTAGCAACTTTGCCAGAAGCTTTGGTAGGATGTGTCAGGGCGATCGCAACTACAGGAGACGACAGTCGATCGCACCCAATGCAGCTAGAAGCACCAGCCGATGCTTTACCTTGGCTTCTAGAAGCCCCCAGCGCCCTAATTTTTGGTCGAGAAGACTGCGGCTTGACTAACGCGGAATTAAACCGCGCCCAGCGCCTGATCCGCATTCCCAGCAGTGACGCTTATACTTCCCTAAATCTCGCTCAAGCAGTCGCTATTTGCTGCTACGAATTATATCGGGAAGAAGGTTCGGCAACGGATTTTGTAGCGGATGTAGCGGATGTAACCGGGAGAAGTTCGGCAACGGATTTTGTAGCGGATTTAACGGATGCTACGCAGAGAAGGGAAAAGTCCGAGGGTATATTTTCCCAGTCTCCCCCTCTCCCAATCCCCCCCTCTCCCAATCCCCCCCTCTCCCAATCTCC
>NZ_JAUBTN010000062.1:0-38563 GCF_036705055.1 Microcoleus sp. CZ3-B2
TTTTCCTAGCAGCTTCACTATTTTTATTCATTTTACCTCATTTTTAAATAGTCTCATACTTATTTGAAATGACTATATCGACAATGTGCTGTTTGCTATACAGATTTTTGGGCTGCATATGCTTGTGTTTTTCCTTCGCTACGCCATCAGCCAGTTGGTAAAGAAAGTGGAAAGACTAATCACATTGAAAGATTTAATAATACTTTGCGCCAACGTGTTTTTCCGATCGTAATAACAACTATTTCATTTTCTAAAAAGTTAGAAAACCATATTGGTGCTATTTGGTATTTTGTCCATCATGACAACTATGTTTTGAGCGAATAAATATCTAATTACTACATATTTATTACTACCAATATAACGGTCTTGATACAAATCCTAATCCATTGATTAAAATAGCTTTCACTAATATTCACGCTGATTTTTTTTCCGAACATCTATTCCTAATTTATCGTTAATTGTTTCAACTATTCCTATCTCATCAATTAGTCCAGCTACTATTCCTAAACAATCGATATTTTTGATTTTTATTTCTGAAGTTGGAGACTTTTTTTAGCTAGATAATATTTTTGACGTTTTTGTGATTGTCTCACGTTTTTTGCCTCAAATATCTAAGTATTTTTTACTTAGTCAGCTCTGGTAGCAATATACTATATTTTGTAGTGTTATTGAAGTGGGGAATGTGGGATCTGGGTATTGCAGAAGGAGCATTTGCTGCTGCTAAAGACTATACCCGCACCCAAGGATGACCTTGGTTGACTTCCAATGCTCCTAGTATGACGCTTGATCCCTAGGTTCTGAAACACTACGGAGAAATGTGGGTCGATCTGCAAGCGGTTAGTTGTTTGACGGATCGAGCCGCCGCCATTCTGCAAGCAGCTTGGAAGGGATGGATTTAACAATAGAAGAACGTGGAAAATGCGCGATCGCGATCGCAACGGCAAAAATTGTGGCCACAAAAATAGGTTTAGATGTGACAACTCGCATTTTTGAAGTGATGGGGGCGCGTGCTACCACCAGTAAATATGGTTTCGATCGCTACTGGCGTAATCTGAGAACGTTTACCCTACATGATTCTGTTGACTACAAAATTCACGATCTGGGTAACTGGGTACTCAACGATCAGCTCCCCAATTCCAGCTTTTATACGTAAAAAACACTAACTGAGCAGATCGTGAAGGACAGCATTTCTAGAGGAACTAAGAAAGAAAAAGGGGACACTCTTAGGTTTCTTTCTTATTGCTGGTTTTTTCTAGCTAAGCTGGCTGATAATTGGGATGCCAAGCCAGCCATTTCTCTTCTAACTTCCTGGCGATCGCATCTGCAAACTTACCCAACAAAGCATACATGATAATGCTCAACACCACAACATCAGTTTGCAAGAACTCGCGAGCATTCATTGCCATGTAACCAATACCAGAGTCTGCCGCGATTGTTTCTGCGACAATCAGCGTCAGCCACATAATCCCCAAGGAATATCGCACGCCTACCAAAATCGAAGGCAAAGCCCCAGGCAGAATAACTTGCCACAAAAGAGACGCAGAACTCAAACCATAGACTTTTCCCATTTCAATCAATCCGGCATCGACACTGCGGATGCCATGAAATGTATTGATATACATTGGAAAAAACACACCCAAAGCCACCAAAAATAACCGAGCTATATCGCCAATTCCAAACCACAAAATCACTAGGGGAATTAAGGCGAGGTGAGGAACATTGCGAACCATTTGTACAGAAGTATCTAGCAGCTTTTCGGCGATTGGAGAAAGACCATTGAGGAAACCAAGAGTCAAACCAATTCCGCCGCCTATGACGAAACCCACGACGGCACGCCAAGCACTAATTCCGATATGGTGAAACAGTTCCCCGGTAATTGCCAATCTAAGTCCTGCACTTAAAACACCTGTTGGTGCGGGTAAAACCCTTGTGGAAAGCCAACCCACCTGCACTAAAAGTTGCCAGCTAAGAAGCAGCAGAATCGGTACAATCCAGGGAATTATCTGCTGCAAATAAGAATTTTTGAGCCATTTTTTGTTCATGACGCACTTGGAGAAAAAACTTGTTTTTGTTTGGGAAAGTTTTCGTTGGCAACAATTTCCCCAAAAGGACTAAACATTTGTGGTTGATTGACAACCGGTTGGTTTTTTAAAGGCAAGCGGGGGAATAGCAATTCAGCGACTCGATACGCTTCTTCTAAGTGGGGATAACCGGATAAAATGAAAGTTTCAATTCCCAAGTCGGAATATTCCAACATTCGTGCAACAACGGTATCGGGATCTCCCACTAAAGCAGTACCAGCACCGCCTCTTACTAACCCAATTCCCGCCCATAAATTGGGGCTAATTTCCAGAGCTTCGCGACTACCTGCGTGCAGTTCAGTCATCCGCTTTTGCCCTTCAGAGTCCATCCTGGCATAAGCTTTTTGGGCGGCTGCGATCGCATCTTCATCGACATATTTAATCAAACGATTTGCGTCCTCCCAAGCTTCGCTTGCAGTTTCGCGCACAATGACGTGAAGGCGAATTCCAAACCGCACAGTTCTACCCTGTTCTGCTGCTAATTTTTTCACAGCTTCAATTTTTTTTGCCACTTGTTGCGGCGGTTCTCCCCAAGTAAGATAAACATTAATATGCTTAGCCGCTATTTGTTGAGCGATTGGCGATGAACCGCCAAACCACAAGGGAGGATGGGGAGTTTGTACAGGGGGAAATAGAACTTTACCGCCCTTAATTTGGAGATATTCACCGCTAAAATTGACTTCTTGTTCTCGCACATTAGTCGAGTTACTACCTTCAAGCATTGCTCTCCAAACTGTCAAAAATTCATCCGTCAATTCATAACGTGCGTCGTGACCCAGATGCACTCCATCTCCCGCTAATTCTACCGGATCGCCGCCCGTAACAACATTAATCAGCAAGCGTCCATTAGATAATCTGTCAAGGGTTGCTGCCATCCGCGCTCCTACCCCTGGAGACATTAATCCCGGACGAATTGCTACTAAAAAACGCATTTTTTCTGTAACAGCCATTAGCGATGACGCTACTACCCATGCGTCTTCGCAAGAGCGCCCAGTCGGAAGCAGAGCACCCGTAAATCCTAAATGGTCAACGGCTTGGGCGATTTGCTTTAAGTAGGAAAAACTGCCCGATCTCCCTCCAATTCCTGAAGCTAAATAGCGTCCGTCTCCGTGAGTTGGGATAAACCAAAATAATTCCATTTGCCGTATTCTCCCTGATTATTTATTGTTTAACTACCTGAGCAACTTCGCTAATTTTGACCGGTTTTGGAAGTAGCTTTAAATCCAAGAAAGTATCAGCAACTTTTTGCTGGTAAGTAATGACTTCATCCGTAATCGGCTGCACACCGTAAGGCCGTCTCCGTGAGATTTCCTCTAAAGCTGGAACGTCAATACCCAGCTCAGGAGACAGCAGTTTTGCCACCTCAGTTGGTTGAGCAGCCGCCCATTCATCTACTTTTTGAAGTTCCTCTAAAATTGCCTTCGTCCGGTCAGGATATTGGTCGTTAAAAGGTTTAGCAGCTAGATAGAATTCCCGATTAGCGACAAGCCCTTCTCCATCCTTGAGAACGCGAGCGCCTGTAGCTCGTTTCGCAACTGTAAAAAACGGGTCCCAAATCGCCCAAGCATCAACGCTACCTTGTTCAAAAGCTGCCCGCGCCTCTGCTGGCGGCAAATAAATAGGTTGAATGTCGCTATATTTTAATCCGGCTGCGGTTAATGCTTCTACCACAAGGTATTGCACATTTGAACCTTTATTAAATACAACTTTTTTGCCTTTCAACCCAGCCACATTTTGAATGGGAGAATCTTTCGGTACTAAGATAGCTTCGCCTTTAGGATTAGGAGGCTCGTTAGCAACATATACTAATGGTGCGCCAGCGGCTTGTGCGAAAATAGGCGGCGCTTCTCCTGTATGGCCAAAGTCAATACTTCCTGTATTCAAAGCTTCTAGTAATTGAGGGCCAGCAGGAAATTGAAGCCACTGTACGGATGTGTTTTGGGAGACCAAACGCTTCTCTAAACTCCCCCGTGATTTAAGGATACTTAGAGTTCCATATTTTTGGTAGCCAATCCGAATTACATTGCTTTGTTGTGGTTGAGAACTAGCTACTGATGTGGTAGCGGAAGTTGGGGAAGTAGTTATATTTGTTGGCTGAGTAGGAGTACAGGCAGAAACTATCAAACTTAAACTCAAACCAACTGCAAAAAGCAAAGCAAAGGTCTTGAGCGAACTATGTTTGAGTTTGCTCCAAAAATGTCTCAATCTAGCTGGAAATGGGATTTCTCTCAATGGAGTTAACACTGTCCCCTCCTAAATTTCAAGTATTGAAAACTAAGAAACGCAATACCCATGCAAAAGCTGAGCTAATCATGATTGACTAGCAAACTACGGTATACCGATCGATATGCCGTAGTTAAGTCTAATAAGCTCCTATTATTCCACAGATGGCTTCAAAAATGCAAGCACATTCTGTAGATTTTTGTTTGTATTACTTTTCTAGTTGCTTACTTGATTAATATTCGCGGGCAATATATCAGTTGCACCCGCAGGAGAAAAAGTAGCATCTAGAACTGTTGCTATCTGCATAAAAACCTGATGACGAAACTGTTGAGAACATCCATATCAATTAGGAAGGCATCATGGCCATGAGGAGATTCCAGCCATTGTAGTTCTGCATTGGGAATCAGGGCTGCCAGTTCTTCTTGCTCAACGGGTGGATATAGGATGTCCGAATTAATAGCGACAATCAGAGCGGGCTGCTGAATACTGCTCAAAACCGTGTGATAATCCCGATCGGGACGGGTGAGATCGTGGCTGTCCATAGCATGGGTCAACGTGATGTAGGTATTGGCATCAAACCGTTCCACCAATTTTTTGCCCTGGTAACGCATATAATCCACGATCGCAAATGACTCAGTAACGCGATCGGACTTAACCTGTCGTCCGAAGCGAGCTGAAAAATTAGCCCAGGAACGATAGGTACTCATAGCAATCATCCGGGCCACAGCCAGCCCCCGATCCGGTTGTTGTTTCGCGCTATAGTAACCATTCTGCCAGTTAGGGTCAGTATAAATAGCCTGCCGTTGGCTTTCGCCCAAGCCAATGCACCAGGCCGAGTGGCGACCGGGGGCGGCAATCACCGCGATCGCCCGGACTCGATCGGGATAAAGCAATGCCCACTCCAGCACTTGCATACCACCCAGAGAACCGCCAATCGCTAATTGTAGCGATCGCACGCCCAAGGCTTCCAGTAAAACCCCTTGCAACCGCACCATATCCCGAACCGTAATCCCAGGAAATGTCGGGCCATAAGCCATCCCTGTTTTAGGATCGATGGAGGTCGGCCCCGTTGTTCCATAACAACTACCCAGTATATTGCTGCAAATAATAAAACTGCGATCGGGATCTAACGCCCGTCCTGGCCCTAAAAGGGGTTCCCACCAGATATCCAAATCGGCCCAACCAGTTAGAGCATGACAAACCAGCACAGCATTATCGACCGCCGCATTCAGATGTCCCCAAGTCCGATAGGCCACCTGAACTCCAATCAAAGCCTCACCAGACTCCAGCTCAAAGGGTTCTGGGAGCTGATAAAACTGGCTTTCGGGGGAAATGAACTGCTGATAATCCATCTGCTAAACCCCGGCAAAGGCCTGCTCAAAATCGCCTTTAATATCATCAATGTGCTCTATTCCTACCGATACCCGAACTAAATCAGGGCTCACACCAGCCGATATCTGTTCCGTGTCTGTTAGTTGCTGGTGGGTTGTAGATGCGGGATGAATGACCAGCGTTTTAGCATCTCCCATATTCGCCAAATGGCTTGCCAGTTTCACCTGGTTGATAAAAGAGCGACCGGCACCGAGTCCCCCCTTGATACCGAAGTTCAGTACACCGCCAAAGCCATGTTGTAAATACTTTTTAGCCCGCTCATGGTAGGGATGTTCTGGTAATCCCAGGTAGTTTACCCATTCCACCTTGGGATGTTGTTTGAGCCATTGGGCGAGTTCCAGGGCGTTATCTACATGACGTTGTACCCGTAGGGAAAGGGTTTCCAATCCCTGTAAAAACAAAAAGGCATTGAAGGGACTCAGAGTAGGGCCTAAATCCCGCAGTCCTTCGACTCTGGCACGAATAATGAAGGCAATATTGCCCCATGAGCTTTGAGGGCCAAAAACTTCTTGGAAATTGAGGCCGTGATAGCCGGGAGCTGGTTCTGTAAACACAGGAAACTTGCCATTTCCCCAGTCGAACTTGCCGGAATCGACGATGACACCGCCGATTGAGGTGCCATGTCCGCCAATCCATTTAGTTGCAGACTGCACCACGATATCAGCACCGTGTTCGATGGGACGGATGAGATAGCCTGCTGCACCAAACGTATTGTCTACAATCAGGGGAATGCCATTTTCGTGAGCAATATGAGCTAGGGCGGCAAAATCTGGGACGTTAAATTGGGGATTGCCGATCGCTTCAACATAGAGTGCCTTGGTGCGATCGTCGATCGCCTGCCGGAAATCCTCTGCCTCATCGCCATCCACAAATTTGACCTGAATGCCCAGCCGAGGAAACGTCACTTTGAACTGGTTGTACGTGCCGCCGTATAAATAGCTAGTGGAAACAATGTTATCTCCGGCTTGGGCAATATTGGCGATCGCCAAAAACTGAGCTGCCTGACCGCTAGAGGTTGCCAGGGCCGCAACACCCCCCTCCAGGGCGGCAATTCGCTTTTCAAACACATCTGTTGTCGGATTCATGATCCGGGTGTAGATATTACCAAACTCTTGCAAGGCAAAGAGGCGCGCCCCGTGATCCGCATCATTAAAGACATAGGAGGTTGTTTGATAAATAGGCACGGCACGGGCATTGGTTCCAGGAGCAGGTTCTTGCCCAGCATGAACTTGGAGCGTTTCAAAACGATAGGGTTCTGTCATTTGCTATAAAATACTTAAACTTTATCGATTTACCGTACTTTTGGCTTGCAAACAAGATTCTACAGATGCACATCAAGTAAGTCAAGTTCAGAAATCACTTTTTAAGTTAATAGTGTTGTCGCTGGCAATCCTCCTGTGGTTGCTTCAGCTCCCACAAAATGCGATCGCCTAAAGATTGACATTCTTTGGAATCTATGAGATTCTTACAAAATACGGTAAACCTACTGATTCACCGTACTATACAGGATCTACCTATGCTGTCAGTTGTGACAGCTACAGGAAGGAAAGCTGTGTAACTAATTCCGCTGCAATTGGATAGATTGTTCTATTTTATTGATTGATTATGACTGAAATAACTGTTTCAACACAAACCTCTCTGCGCCCAGTTAGCAAGACTGGCTTAGAAAACCTGGCAATAACGGCCAAAGCCAACTCAAACGCGATCAAGTCATTAAAAGTCAAAACAGTCTGTGAAGGGCAGTTTCGTAACTTGAACTATGTACGAGACTTACCAGAGCACGTCATTGATGAACCACCCGGCTTGCTGGGACAAGATACAGCCCCTAACCCCTCAGAAGCATTACTGGCAGCACTAGGGTCTTGCCTATCTGTGGGAATTCATGCCAATGCGATCGCGCGTGGCATTACTCTGACAAAGCTAGAACTAGAACTAGAAGGCGACATTAACATCACCGGTGTTTGGGGGATTGGCGATTTATCAGAAAAGCGCCTTGGCTTTACAGATATTCGCGTCAAAGTCGATTTAGAAGGGGATGCCAGTCGCGAAGCCTTAGAAGCTCTAGTTGCTCACTCTAATAATTGGTCTCCTGTAGCCAACACACTCCGCAACCCTGTCAATTTAGCAGTATCCCTTGCTTAAACAGGCTTGCTTCGCAGTGGATATATCCTGTAAAAAACTGGGTTTCTGGTATTAGTCAACGCGAACCATGAAGAATTCTGGTTCAGAAACCCAGTTTCTAGAAAAGGTTTTTTGCCCTGCGCGCGTAAGTCCTAACTATTTCACCATTCTTGTAAAGAAGGTTGACCTATGCAGGTTGCTTCAACATTAGTTCCCAACAAAAGTTTAGAAGAACCGATCGCCCTTAGCCCTTTGATTACCGAATTAAAAGCCGCGATCGCTCAAGACCTTGTACCCAAAGTGCAAAGTATCGATGAGGGTTTTTATCCCCGTGATTTTATGCAGCGTGTCGGTGCATTAGGAGGCTTTGGTCAAGCTGTTCCGCCAGAGTTTGGTGGAGCGGGTAACGGTTTAAAAGCAGCCATTCAAGTAATTGAAGCTATCTCTGAAGAATGCTTGTGTACGGGGTTTATGACTTGGTGTCAGATTGCCTGTGCTTGGTATATGCAGTGCAGCGATAATACCTATCTCAAGACAAATTTATTGCCCTGCATAGCAACAGGGCAAGTGCTTGGTGGTACAGGGTTATCAAACCCAATGAAACACTTTGCTGAGATTGAAAAAATTGCCCTCACCGCCGAGCGAAAACCAGGTGGTTATGTACTGAATGGTCTATTGCCTTGGGTTTCTAATATTGGTACAGGACAACCCTTTGGCATCGCCGCCAAACTTTCCGAGGGGAATGATTACTTAATGGCGATCGTCTCTGATCGGTTCGCGGGATTATCGCTGCGACAAAATTCCCACTTTATTGCCTTAGAAGGCAGTGGCACTTTTAGCTGTGTTTTCAAAGAAGTATTTATTCCTGACGAACAGGTTTTAGCAGTACCTTGTGCAGACTATGTACAACGAATTCGTCCGGGTTTTATTCTGACACAAGTTGGTATGGGCTTAGGGTTGATCGCTGATTGTATCAACACGATCGAGGCAACTCATTCTCGTTTAGGTCATGTCAATTGCTTTCTTGACGATCGAGCAGAGGATCTGGCCGCTGAACTAGCGATCGCCCGTCTGAAAACCTACACCCTAGCCGATCGGTTGAGTCAGCCAGATGTAAGCATCACTCCTGATTTGCTCAAAGAGGTAATTCAGTTGCGGATTACTGGGTCTGAACTCTCATTGCGAGCTGCTAATGCTGCCATGCTCCATGTCGGTGCACGCGCCTATTTACAGGGTTCTAAACCAGCCAGACGACTACGCGAAGCATACTTTGTGGCGATCGTTACACCAGCAATTAAACAACTCAAAAAGATGTTGCATCATCTAGAGCAACCGCTAATGGCTAATGGCTAATTGCTAATTGCTGATTGCTAATTGCTGATGGCTAATCGCTAATCGCTAATTGCTAATGGCTAATTGCTAATTGCTAATTGCTAATTACCCATCCTCCCCATCTCCCTCATCTTCCCCATCTCCCCCATCTTCCCCATCTCCCCCATCTTCCCCATCTTCCCCATCTTCCCCATCTCCCCCACCTTCCCCATCTCCCCCATCTCCCCCATCTCCCCCATCCCCTTTCCTCTAACGGATATGAGCAAACCTTCTATTGCATCACTCACAAATGAAACTTGGCAAGATCGGGTGACTCCTCTGCTTTCAGTCCAAAATTTGCAGAAGCAGTACAAAACTCGCCAAGGGTATTTGACTGCATTCGATGGTATTGACTTACAGGTTCACTCTGGTGAAGTCGTTTGTTTGCTGGGTGCGAGTGGGTGTGGTAAGTCCTCCCTGCTAGCAACGATCGCAGGTTTGCAGACAGCCGATCGCGGTGAAATATACCTGCACGGCATTCCAGTCCGTAAAAGTCATCCTCAAGTAGGCGTTGTGTTTCAAGATCCTTGTCTGTTACCTTGGCTTACTGTCGCCCAGAATATTGCTTTTGGACTGAGGCTAAAACAGATGCGATCGCTAACAAAGCCAGAACTGCGATCGCGCATTGCAGTCGCGATCGCCCAGGTGGGATTACAGGGGTTTGAGCGCAGTTATCCACATCAGTTGTCGGGGGGGATGGCGCAGCGGGTAGCACTAGCAAGAACACTGGCCCGTCGCCCCCAACTGCTGCTACTGGACGAACCCTTCAGCGCCCTAGATGCAATTACTCGGTTGGATATGCAAGCTTTGCTGTTGCAAATCATTACCCAACAACAAACAACAGTTTTGATGGTGACACACGATATTGACGAAGCGCTACTACTAGGCGATCGCGTCGTATTAATGGCGCGACATCCAGGGCGAATTTACCAAACTTGGGACATCACGCAACCTAAACCCCGATTTCAGCAAGCCCATACCCTAACTGAAACTCGTTTCACCATCTTAGAGGCTTTATCCACCGTGATGGATACATCTGCCAATCTTCCTCATGCTTTCATAGGAGACTAAATTATGACATTGCCTAATGTCTGTGCCTGCTGCGGTATGAGTCGGCGCGATTTTCTGAAAATGACGGCTCTATTTTCTACTTCTCTAGGTTTAACTTTAGCAGCCAATGGTTGCCAATCAACCACACCCCAAGCAGGGAATAGTGCTAGCCCGACTCCTAGCAAATCCAGCGCTGACCAACCAGTAAAGATTGGCTATCTACCGATTACTGATGCAGCCCCCTTGCTAATTGCCCACGCTAAAAAGCTGTATGAAGCAGAGGGCTTAACGGCTGAACCACCGCGCCTGTTTCGCTCTTGGGCGCAAGTGGTAGAAGCGTTTCTCGCCCGTCAGGTGAATGTAGTTCATGTGCTATCACCCATCACGGTATCGCTACGTTATGGGCGCAAATTTCCCGCTAAGGTTGTGGCTTGGAACCACGTTAACGGATCGGCGCTTACAGTTTTGCCTGAAGTAGAAACGGTGAGAGATTTGGGTGGGAAAACGATCGCGATTCCCTTCTGGTACTCCATCCATAACGTTGTTTTGCAACAAGTGCTGAAGAAGGAGGGATTGATAGTTACCCGAAAACCAAAAGATGCAGAATTAGCCGCCAATGAAGTGAATTTGGTCGTGCTTCCCCCGCCGGATATGGTGTCAGCATTAGCAAATAAAGCGATCGGGGGTTACATTGTGGCAGAACCTTTTAATGCGGCGGCTGAAAACCTGAAAACCGGTAAAATTCTCCGCTTTACGGGAGATGTCTGGAAGAATCATGCTTGCTGCGTTGTCTTTCTGCATGAAGAAGATATTACCCAACGTCAAGAATGGACGCAGAGTGTGGTTAATGCGATTGTTAAAGCTCAGGCATGGATTCGAGACAATCGCGAAGAAACAGCCCAGATTTTATCAAAAGATGGTAGCGGCAAATATACACCCCATCCTTTACCTGTACTGAAACGTACCCTGACTTACTACGAAAAAGAGGTGTACGGCAAGCAGGGCGCTATTGTGCATCCTGACTGGGACATTAATCGCATTGATTTCCAGCCCTATCCTTTTCCTTCTTATACAGAAGAATTGGTGCGGTTGTTGAAAGATACTCAGGTTGAGGGAGATATGGCTTTTTTGCAAGCGCTCGATCCGAAGGAGGTTGCCAAAGATTTGGTAGATGATTCCTTCGTTAAACAAGCGATACAACAGGTTGGTGGATTAAAGACTTTTGGTTTACAGGATAACTTCTCTCGCTCTGAGACGATCGCCATCTAACCATCTAAATTAAATTTATGACATCCACTCTTACTCCTCTGAAATCATCTTTCAAGCTTAAGTTTCCTCTACCCCTAGCAGGGCTTCTCGGTGGTTCCCTAATCTGGTGGGTGTTGACAACTCCACTTTGGCACAGCGATCCGACTGTAGCTGATTTTTCCCCAGAGCGAACTGTCGTTGCCCTAATACAGCTATTTGGCACAGGTGCGATCGTTCCCCATATCACAACCAGTTTGCGGCGGATGTTGGTGGGGTTATCGGTGGCGATCGCGATCGGGGTGCCCCTGGGGGTGGTATTGGGTTTGTCTCGCCCTTTAGAGCAAACTACTTCTGCTCTGTTCCAGTTTATTCGGATGATTTCCCCCTTGTCTTGGATGCCTCTGGCAGTTATGGTTTTAGGCATTGGCGATCTGCCTGTTTATTTCCTACTAACGATCGCCGCGATCTGGCCGCTGGTATTAAACACAACCGCAGGCGTATTAGCCGTCAATCCACGATGGTTATTACTTTCCCAAAGTCTTTGTGCCACCCGTTGGGAAACAATTGCTGGGGTGATTATTCCAGCGATTGTGCCCCACCTGTTAACTGGCGTGCGCTTGGCAATTGGTATTATTTGGATGGTGCTGGTTCCAGCGGAAATGCTCGGTGTCAGTGCGGGGTTGGGGTATTATATTCTGGATACGCGCGATCGCCTGTCTTATTCAGAACTAATGGCTGTAATTTTAATTATTGGTGTCATTGGTTATGGTTTAGATAGTGCGCTAAGATTTGCTTATCAGCAATGGACTCATCAGTCTTAATTAAAGGTTAGGATACTCTTGCTGTCGAGATTTCTTGTGTTAATGGTCAACCTCAAACGTACTCGTGAAGATATATTGTCTGCTGTTTTAGATTTGATTCACCGCCAAGGATTTCACTCAACTGGGTTGAAAGAGTTGCTAACCCATAGTGGTATTTCTTCTGGTAGTTTCTATAACTATTTTGCCTCGAAAGATGAGCTAGGTCATGCTCTAATTGACTGGAAGTGGAGCAAGCTAAAGTCTATACTGTTTGGTGAAATTCAGACTGATGCGATCGCCCAACTTTTTCTAATGATCGATCGCTTAGAAACCATTCATCAAGCTGAAAAACCTTGTGCTGGCTGTTTTCTTGGTAATTTGATTGTAGAGCTAGTGGAACATGACCCTACATTTCGTCAACATCTGATCCAGGTTTTTGATGAGTGGCAGCAGGAAATAGCTAGTTTGCTGTTTGCTGGCCGCGCTCAACTTAAGCCAGAGATCGATCCTGAACGACTGGCACAACAGCTTTTGAGTGCGATCGAGGGGGCATTATTGCTAGGACGCTTATACGATAACCCTGAGCGCTTACAATATTGCCTTGATGGGTGTCGTTATTTGTTGCAAGCATCCTTGCAAAATGAACTTGTGTCTAAATAATTGGGTCTTCCGTACTTACTGTGCTAAATTGTCTCAAAAAAATACCGAAAATCCTTGCAGGGCAAAAGTTGGGAGATTACCAAGTTTATCTGTATCTCACTCACCGGAAAATAGCTGTAGATCGGTAGCGATCGCAGGAGAAAAAGTAGCATCTAGTCCTGCGGCTATCTGCATAAAAATCTGAGATACCGCCGAGTTTGGATCTGCAATTGTTAGCGGTTTTCCTGTATCACCGCCCGCACAGATGCGCGGATCTATAGGAATTTGGGCAAGAAGGGGCGCTTGAAGTTCTTCTGCTAGTTGTTTACCGCCGCCACTACCAAAAATTTGCAGCGGTTGTGAATCGCGATCGCAAATTAAATAACTCATATTTTCAATAATGCCAAGAACCGGAACCCCAACCTGACGAAACATATAAATATTGCGACGAACATCGGAAATAGATATTTGTTGCGGCGTAGTAACAAGTATCACTCCACAAATCGGACTTTCTTGCACAATGGTAATTTGAGCATCTCCGGTTCCTGGGGGTAAATCAATTAATAAATAATCTAATTCGCCCCATTCTACGTCTTGAATAAACTGAGTAATAATTTTGTGGAGAACGGGGCCGCGCCATGCTAAAGGGCGTTCTGGTTCGGCTAGTAAACCCACAGACATCAGTTTAATTCCCTGGGCTTCCAAGGGTAAAAATTTCTGACCTTTGGCAGTATTAACTGTCTCGATATCTGCTTGTCCTAAGCCTAACATTTGAGGAATATTCGGGCCATAAACATCAGCATCTAGTAAGCCTACTTTTGCCCCTTGTAATTTTAAAGCGGCGGCTAAGTTGACGGCAGTTGTAGATTTTCCGACTCCCCCTTTACCGCTAGAAATAGCTAAGGTAGTTCGCACGTTGGCTATAGTGCAAATTTGAATATAAGTTTTTTTGCACCAGTTTATAGGTGATAAAATAGATTCAATCTTTGCTTGTAAGTCTTGCTGATGCGAACCAATATAAAGGCGCAAATAAATGTAATCATCAACAATTCGCAAATTTCGCACCATTCCCAAACTGATGATATCATTTTTGAGGGAGGGTTCGATGACTTGTTTGAGATAGTTTACAACTTCTTGCTGTCGCAATTCTCCCAAAATATCGGGGTTTTCTGAGGGTAGATGTGAGTCAGTTTTTGGTAAGGAGGAAGAATTAAGCATTGGGGGAATTTTGCAGTAATTTTTGAATTTTTTGAATTGCTCTTTCAGAAAAGATAGAGACTTCTTTATCGGGATCGTCGAGGGATTGCTGTAGCGCATTCATCGCCGCAGGATTGCTAAGATTACCGAGGGCGATCGCGGCTTCTTTTCGCACATCTGAATATTCATCAGCCAAGGCTCTAATTAAAGCAGGTAGCACTCGTTCATCGGGCACTTTTTGCAAAGCTTGTAACGCGAATTTGCGGACTTGCCAGTGTTCGTCACTTACCGCCGTTTCCAGTGCAGAAATTGCCGCAGAATCGGCATGAATTGTCAAAGATTTAGCCGCATTTCGTCGCACTTGCCAGTCAGTATCGCTTTTGAGGGTTTGACACAAAATAAAGATAATTTCTGGATCTGTTAAATGTCCTAAAGTTAAAGCTGTCGCCCGACGAACATTGACATCTGCATCAGATATTAGAGCTAAAGCTTGGGGGCATTTTTCCACCTGATTGAGATAGCTGAGAGTAGTTACCGCTGCCGCTCTCAATTCAGGAACTTTTGAGGCAAAAAATGGTAAAATATCTGGTAAAGATTGAGCATCGTGAATCTTCCTTAACAAAGTTAAGATATTGAGTTGGATATTAACATTGTCGCGGTGAAGGGCATCTAGGAGTTGCTGTAAGTCAGTGGGTGAAACTAATTCATTCAAAGCCGATAATGCTTCTTGGCGAATATCGATATCGGCGGAACCTAGACACTCGATTAAAGCGGGAATAGCGACAGGGTTGCCAATTTCCCAAAGGGCAGATATGGCAATTTTTTGAACAGCGCTACTGTCATCGGATAGGGCAAGAAGTAGGGCATTTGTAGCTTCTTCATCCCCCAAATATTGTAGATTTTTAACGGCAACGAGGCGATCGCTAAGATCGGGCGATCGCAACATTTCTAACCATTGATTTAATTCGCTATCAATCTCAGCATTCATCAGCTTTAAAATTCCTAAAAATTAGAACAAAATTAGCGCAACAAGAAAGGTATTTTCACCGTAATTGCATTAGTTGGACATTCTTTTTCACAAGGTAAGCAAAACCAACATTCATCGTATTTCATGTAAGCTTTGCCTGTTTCTGGATTTTTGGCTAATACATCCAAAGGACAAACATCAATGCAGACATGGCATTTTTCTAAACACTTAGACTCATCTACAGTGACGGGAACATCAACTCGTTGTGTAATTAAAGCCATAGTTAGTTGTAATTGTTAATAGACCTTTCACGGGCGGGCAGGAGGCCCACCCCACAAGAAAATTAATTTTGTGGAACAGGCCGGAAAGCCTGTTCAGGAGAATCGTGCAAGATGTAAGGTGAAATAAATGTTCGCTCTCTATAATAACTCAACGAGCGACAACATCATAATCCTCTTTATGCAAATCCACCTCCACAATATAAGGCTCAACTGGACGCTTAAACAATCTCATTTCTCCCGAGTCTTCTTTTTTCAAATTAACATGGCAAAACCACTCTTCATTATTCTTTTCAGGGTAATCTAATCGATAATGATAAAGCCCCCAACGAGTCTCGCGGCGATATAAAGAAGCCCTCGCGGCCATCTCCGCACAATCGCGAATAAAGTGAACTTCCATGCAGCGCATTAACTCATGGGCATCGCGAGCACCCATTTCCTCTAAGGTGTCGTGATAGCGGACAAAATTATTCAGCCCAATTTCAAGTTTATTCCCTACTTTTGGCGGCTGTAAATAATCATTTACCAAGCGCCGCAACTTATATTCTACTTGCGTGTGAGGTATTCCATTTGGCAGATTTAGAGGTGCATAAATCCGTGCTTTCTCTGCTTCCAGAAATTCCGCATCCGGCTCGATATAATCTAAATCTTGAATGTAATCAATGGCATTAGTTCCTGCTATTCTGCCAAACACAAACGCGCCGATCATATAATTATGAGGAACGCTGGCCATATCTCCGGCTGCATAGAGTCCCGGTACAGTTGTTTCTGCCTTTTCATTCACCCAAACACCAGAGGCGCTGTGGCCGCTGCATAGCCCTATTTCGGAAATGTGCATCTCCACGCCGTGAGAGCGATAATTTTCCCCTCTCCCTTCATGAAATCTGCCTCGACTCGGCCGCTCATTCGACCAAAGAATTGACTCAATTTCAGCGATTGTATCCTCATCAAGATGAGTCATTTTTAATTGAATCGGCCCTTTGCCAGAGTTTAATTCCTTCCAGATTTCCAGCATCATTTGACCGCTCCAATAATCGCAACTAATGAAGCGATGACCTTCGGCATTAGCAGTATGAGCGCCAAAGGGGCCGGCAACATAAGCGCAAGCAGGGCCGTTATAATCTTTAATTAACGGGTTGACTTGAAAGCACTCAATGTTACTAAGTTCTGCGCCGGCATGGTAAGCCATTGAATAGCCATCTCCGGCATTAGTCGGATTTTCATAGGTTCCATAAAGGTAGCCAGAATCTGGTAGTCCTAAACGGCCGCAAGCACCTGTAGAAAGTATGACAGCTTTGGCTTGAATTACTACAAAATCGCCATTTCGCACGTCAAAGCCAACGGCTCCAGTAGCGCGTCCTTTTTGTACTAAAACGCGGGTTGCCATGACTCGATTGGTAACTTTAACTTTATGGCGTTTCACCTGTCGAGTTAAAATTTGTTTGAGGTCTTTACCTTCGGGCATTGGTAACACATATTTGCCGACGCGGTGGACTTGTTTTAAGTCGTAGTTCCCCTGAGCATCTTTCTGAAATTTTACTCCCCAAGTTTCTAACTCTTGGATGACTTCATAGCCTAATTTTCCGGTTTGATAAACAGCTTTTTGGTTGAGGATACCGTCATTAGCAAGGGTAATTTCGCGGACGTACTGTTCGGGTGTAGAATGACCGGGAATGACAGCAGTATTTACGCCATCCATTCCCATGGCGATCGCACCACTTCTGCGAATATTTGCTTTTTCTAAAATTAGCACTTCGCTATCAGGATTTGCCTGTTTAGCTTTGATGCCAGCCATCGTGCCAGCCGTACCGCCACCAATTACCAACACATCGGTTTTTATCCATTGAGTATTCACGTTCCTTTCCCCTTGCTAATGACTCTACTTACTATCTTTCAACACGATTTCTTTAACCTGAACTGGCTTAGGAATAAGCTCCAATTTATGGAAAGTATCAGCAATTTGCTGCTGTCCGGCTATCTCTTCATCCGTCAGGGGAGAAACGCCATACTTACGTCGCTTTTCTGACACTTCTAAGACGGAAGCTTCTATTCCTAATTGCGTCTCCAAAAATTTAGCAACTTCTACTGGATTGCCCGCCGCCCATTTATCTACCTTTTTTACCTCATCTAAAATGAGTTTCAAAATCTCAGGATGTTCGTCAACAAAAGCCTTACGAGCGAGATAGTAACCTCGATTAGCAGCAATTCCTGTGGCATCTTTGATCAATCGTGCGCCTGCGGTTTTTTCTGCTGCTGCTAAATACGGGTCCCAAATTGCCCAAGCATCTACATTTCCGCCTTCAAAAGCTGCCCGTGCATCTGCTGGTTTGAGAAAAACTGGAGTGATGTCGCTGTATTTAAGTCCCGCCGATTCTAAGGCTTTAACTATGAAGTAATTGGTGTTAGATCCTTTGGCAAAAGCAACTTTTTTGCCTTTCAGATCGGCAATAGTTTGTATGGGTGAATCCTTGGGAACCACAATCCCTTCAGACTGAGGATTGGATGTTTCGTAAGCAACATAAACTAATGGCGTTCCGGCAGCTTGAGCAAAAACTGGCGGCGCTTCTCCTGTGTAGCCGAAGTCAATACTGCCTGCATTCATTCCTTCTAATAATGGTGGCCCAGCCGGAAATTCTACAAATTTTACAGAAGATTTGGAGATGGCTAAAGCTTTTTCTAAGTCGCCTTTGGTTTTGAGGGCGTTGAGAACAGTAGCCGATTTTTGGAAGCCGATGTTAACAGTAACGCTTTTTGCAGGTGCGGCACTGTTGGTTGGGGTGGTGGGTTTATTGGCTGTGTCCGTTGTGCTAGCGCTGGAAGCACAAGCTGTTACTCCCAGAGTCAATCCGAGTCCGGTTGCAAACAGCAGGGAAAGACTGCCACCTCTTGGAGAAAGGAAATTTTGGCGGTAGTAAGTCAAAATGCTTAAAGGCTGGGTTTCTGAGAACTTAATCCACATAAATATCAATAAGAAAGGGATTGAGAGTAACTTTATTGGCAGTATACTACTGTATGTCGATATTTTTACCGGAGTTAATAGTTATTTACTTTCGGAGGTTAAGATTTTGGGGTGCGATCGCTCACGGTTACAGCACTTCAGTCCATCAGGGAGCCTCCCGATTTTGTAGGGTGCGTCAGACGCAGCGATTGAACGAGTCGTTAGGGTTCGATCGTAGTAGAGCACCTTAGTAATTGTGCAGTTGCGTAAATACTGTACAAATTCGGGATGCTCTCCGTCCATCAACCAAGTTTCTGGAGAAAAATTGAAGATAAAACATCCTTTTTGAAGGATGATTTTTACGTATAAAAGCTGGGATTAGGGAGCTGATCGTTGAGTACCCAGTTACCCAGATCGTGAATTTTATAGTCAACAGAATCATGTAGCGTAAACGTTCTCAGATTGCGCCAGTAGCGATCGAAACCATATTTACTGGTGGTAGCACGCGCCCCCATCACTTCAAAAATGCGAGTTGTCACATCTAAACCTATTTTGGTGGCAGCAATTTTGGCCGTTGCGATCGCGATCGCGCATTTTCCACGTTCTTCTGTTGTTAAATCTATGCCTTTTTCCCAAGCTGCTTGCAGAATGGCGGCGGCTCGATCCGTCAAACTGCTAACTGCTTGCAAATCGACCCACATTTCTCCGTAGTGTTTCAGAATGTAGGGATCAAGCGTCACATTAGGAGCATTGGAAGTCAACCAAGGTCGTCCTTGGGTGCGGGTATAGTCTTTAGCAGCAGCAAATGCTCCTTCTGCAATACCCAGATAAATATGGGCAAGATTGATTTGTGTCAAACAAGCTCGTAAAGTACGGAAAGGAAGATCGGCACGGGTGCGATCGCCAAATACTTCCGACTCATAAACGCGCACTTGGTCGAAACTAATACTACCGCTATCAGTTTGACGTTGCCCGATATTATCCCAATCGTCATGGATTTTTACACCCTCTCTTCGAGTGGGAATTACAATAATCGTGAGTTCCGAGGTATCTTGACGAACCGCAGTGATGGGTAAGATATCTGAATCTTTAGAGCCAGAACAAAAGCTTTTTGTACCATTCAGTAAAAAGCCTGTACCATCAGGAGTTAAAGTCGCACGGCGATCGAGAGGATTGAGAGCATTGCACCAGAACCAATTGTTTGTCATTGTATCTTTGTAGAACTGTGCCTTGTGTTCCTCCGTGCCAAAAAGATGCGGGATAACCACCCCTAAATGGTGATAGGAGTAAACATGAGCTAGAGAACTATCAGCCTTTGCCAACTCGCGGGAAATTTGGAGTGCAGTAATCCACGTTTCGCCAATACCGCCATATTCTTTAGGAATAATCAAACCGAGCAAACCGCTAGAACGAAGGCGATCGCGTTCATACTTTGGCGTACCGCCAAGACGATCGCGTTCGATGGCAGTAGCAGCAAATTCTTGAGCAAGCGATCGCGCGATCGCTACATAATCTTGCTTGCTGTCTTGTGGTGTTGTGCTTTTCGAGTCTACAAGGGATATTTTCATATTGACGATCCAAAATTGAGGGAATTAATGAGGTACAAAGGATTTAGGATTCCTATAGGTTGGTCAGTCCTTAAAACCAAAGTAAACAGAAATAGGTACATCTTCAACAAACTGACCTGAAGGTTCAGCACTGAGAATTGCTGCTTTAATTTCCGCTTCAAATACAGAAGTATCGCCATTAAAGTAATCACGACGGCAGTAAGCGGTGGAGTAGAGATAACCAATAAAATTATCGATCGTCCATTGTTTTTGAAAGTCAATATTATGGCGCTCGATCCGCGCGAATGGCGATCGGTCCAAAACTTCTAAATCAGACTTGTAGAGCAAAGGAACGCTACTAGAACCCACACGCCGCTCTTCTCCTAGCCACCGTTTGATCGTAGCTAGCACATTTTGTGCCCAAACAGATTCATTCGACCAAATATCTTTTTCAGTTTGAATAATGACTATCCCCGTATTAGGGTTACTGGTGCGATCGAGCAGATCGTAGCTACGCTGTAGCACCAATTCTTGATCCATCCAATGAAAAGCACGACCAATGGTGACAAGGGAAAATGTACCAATTGCCGGGGAAATATTTTCGGCTAAATCCCTTACCCAAGTGATATTTGAAGCCTGAGCCAGTTTAGCTTCTTGCTTGGCAACTTCGAGCATTTCTGGATCGGGATCGATACCCAAAACAGATTGAAATCGATCGTGTAAGGCGATCGCTACCAAGCCAATCCCACAGCCGAGATCGAGAAGCTTGCCTTGCCCATCTAATTGAAATTTCTGTGAGATTAAATCGTAAAGAGCCTTTGGGTAGCGCGGTCGATATTGCAAGTAATAAGAAATCGCTCCTTGAAAGAGCGTAGGATCGTAGTTTGGGAGTAATTTAGTAGTCATAATTTAAGTCAAGTTGGGATTTAAACCTCTAAAGGAACAGTTGGCGTATTGGATAAATCCAAGGTACTTAACAACTTTTCTTTCCAATATTGCAAATCGCGATCGGTACGCCTGCGGGGACGGGGAAGATCGATATTTAGCTCGAGATGGATGCGTCCAGGATTGCCACGCATGACGATCGCGCGATCGCTTAAAATCAGTGCTTCTTCAACATCATGGGTGACAAGAATCATGGTTTGGCGATCGGATTGCCAAATTTCTAACAGACGATCCTGTAATTGCATTCTAGTAAAGGAATCGAGAGCGCTAAAGGGTTCGTCTAACAATAAAATAGAAGGATTAGTCACAAGGGCACGGGCGATCGCCACCCGTTGAGCCATTCCTCCTGATAATTGGCGCGGCAGCAAACGAGCAAAATCTTGTAATCCAACCTTAACTAGAGCATCACTTGCCCGTGCCTTGCGTTCATCCTTCGGTAAATGATGCAAACCAAACTGCACATTTTCCCAGACGGTTAACCAAGGCATCAGGCGAGGTTCTTGAAAGATTACACCAATTTCGGGATGAGGTTTGTCAATGCGAATATTGTCAATTCGCACATCTCCATAAGTTGGCAAATCTAATCCAGCAACGATTCGTAAAAGTGTACTTTTGCCGCAACCACTCGTACCGATTAAACTCACAATCTCGCTACGATTCACAGTTAAATCAATAGACTCCAACCCTACAAAGCCATTTTTAAATCGCTTATGTAGTCCTTCGATGAGTAGCATATATATTTCCTCCTTGGCGCTTTGAATGAATGCTTGAAACAAAGGCTTTGAACTAATGGTTGGAAGCGTAAACATCCTGCCAATGGAGTAGCCAATGCGATCCAAAGCCGATCGCTGAGTCAGTCACTTTTCCGCAAATAGCAAACAGGAGAATGCTAGCAAGGGTGATGGCCGGTCGTCCAGTCGCTTGCCCGTCGATTAATAAGAAGCCTAAGCCCTGACTGGCTCCCATCAATTCAGCCGCCACGACAAACATCCAGCCCAAACCCAAGCCACTTCGCAAACCGACGATGTAGGCAGGCAATGTCGCGGGCAAGAATACACGGCTGATAAGCTGCCAATCGTTAAGTCTATAAATTTTGCCAACTTCAACCAATTTGCGATCGACATTGTGAATGCCGCTCATCAGATTTAAGTAAACGGGGAAGAAGACTCCAACGGCGATCAGAGCAATTTTGGAAGGCTCATGAATTCCCATCCAAAGGATGAATAGGGGCACCCATGCGAGGGAAGGAATGTTACGGAGTGACTGCAAAAGTGGGTCGAGTAAATCGTGAATTAGGCCAGAATAGCCTGTTAATCCTCCTAGAATAGTGGCAAAAAATGTACCAATTAGGAAGCCAACAAAGACTCGATAGAGTGTAATGCCGATGTGTTGCCATAGTTCCCCTGCTGCACCGAGTTCCCATACTGTTTTGAGAACAGTTGAGGGAGCAGGTAACAAGTTAGGAGCAACCAAACCAAACCTAGACAGACTTTCCCAGAATATTAAGAGAAAGACTGGCAAGAGCAAGCCTTTTATTCTGCCCAGACGACTGAGGAATTGCCAGATATTACCTGTTTGCGCCCTTGGTATTGCGATCGCAAGTCTTTGTTCCATAACTTATTGCTAATGGCTAATTGCTAATGGCTAATTGCTAATTGCTGGAAGCGTAAGCTGGGGAGCATCTCACTTTTGCAGCCAAGCTAGAAATTGGAGGTAGGAGGCAGGAGACAGGAGACAGGAGGAAAGAGGAAGAAAGAAGGAGTCAAAAGAAGTCTTTTTACAAATATGAGATGCTCCCGTAAGCTGTTACGCATTTAGATCGCTAACGAAGTAAGTAGGTGCGTCAGCTACAAGACTTACGCTTAAACGGGAAACACTTCGGACTGACGCACCCTACAATCTGTTTTAAAGGTTCAACAGCTTACCTCACCTACTACATAAGCACAATTAAGAGGGCTAAAGCCCAACTACGTACCTCACTTGTTTAAGAATCGCTATATATCCAAAGCAGATGTTTTTTACTTAGGATTTGGCAATCTTTGCTACATATTGCGGATCGATTAAATCGTTAACTACTGTAGTCACGTCAACGGATTTCTCAATCACGCCGCTTTTTTTCAAGACATCTCCGGCAGCACTAATAACGGCTTTTTGTTCGTCACCAATCGATGAGTTTGAGAGATTGGTTCGCTCCTCTAATTGTTTAGTTGCTACTGCTTCTGTCAACTTCGATGCTTTAATCACCACTTGCTTGAGTTCGCTGGGATTTGCGATCGCCCATTTCCGTGCCTTCTCATAGGCGGTGAGCACTTGACTAACTTGTTCAGGATATTGTTTAGCAAATGCCTCGCGGACATTCAAAAAGCCTTGGCTAATTAGTTTAGTATCGCGGAAGAAGAGTTTCGAGCCTTTTTCTACTTCTGTCTGTGCCATAAATGGATCGAGGCCAGCCCAGGCATCCACATCGCCTTTCTCAAGGGCAGCTTTACCGTCAGCATGGGGCAAAGGCACAATTTCCACATCTTTGGCAGTTAAACCGACTCGATCCAAGGCACGCAATAAGAAAATAAACGGATCTGTTCCGCGCGTTGCTGCAACTTTCTTACCTTTTAAATCTGTGACTTTTTGAATGGAAGAACTTGCAGTAGTTACTAATGCCGTCCATTCGGGTTTAGAGTAAACGTAAATAGATTTGATGGGATTGCCATTGGCTTTGGCAATCAGTGCGGAAGCACCAGAAGTTGAGCCAAAGTCAATGCTGCTGCCATTGAGAAACTCTAATGCCTTGTTACTACCTTGACTGAGAACCCATTCGACTTTGATATTGGCTTTGGCTAAGTCTTCTTCTAGCCAGCCTTTTTCTTTGAGTACGAGACTGACAGGATTGTAGTAGGCATAATCTAAACGTACTACCGTAGGAACTGCCGTAGGAGATGAGCCTGGAGATGCTGCTGTAGTGTTAGTTCCAGGAGAGGAAGAATTACAGGCATTGACTAATACCGCTAGAAACAGCCCAGAAATAAAAAATAGCAGTAACCTACGTCTGGCAATGGCAAACCATTTGCTCATGATTGGTCTCCTCAACTCCTTGCTGAATGTCTCGCTTAATTAGGACTTACGTAATTTATACGATAAATCAATCGGTTTACCGTAGTATTCGATTTATCTTACAGCAAGGCACACTCAAGATCAATAGTTATAATGACCAACTCGACTGTTGGTGGTGGTATGGGCAACTCCCTTGCCAATATGGCGATCGCGCTCAATCAGCTTGATTAGCAAGGGGCGGTGGGCTGTTTTTAACAGGTGAGTCGCTACTAGAGAACCACTAAAGCCAGCACCGACGGTCGCGCGCGATCGTTGTTGGAGTATCAGAAATCATCAGTATTGTCGGAACCACATCAACATCAAATAGAAGAGTTCGGCTTGTCAGTATTTTCGGTATTTGAAGTTGTCACACTCATTAACTGACCGACAACCCAGATCGACGGTATTTTGGCGATCGCTTCAGAATCTGGTCATGGGCTGCCATAACTGCCGTCAAAATCCAAAAGGTATCTCTGGAACATTTCAATAACGGCAACATTTGCTAAAATACGGTTTACTTATCGATATACCGTATTTTGTTGTCACCTGCAATCATCGCTCAACTATTCAGGAAAATTCAAGCATGAGTCAAGTTCTGCAAGAAGTGCTGTCTGCTAACCAGGAATATGCTGCCGCCTTTGGTGACAAAGCCAATTTGCCCCTGCCTCCTGGTCGTCGCTTTGCCATTCTGACCTGCATGGACGCTCGCCTCGATCCTGCCAAATATGCTGGGCTGGCAGAAGGGGATGCCCATGTCATCCGTAACGCTGGAGGACGGGCAAGCGATGACGCAATTCGATCGCTCGTAATATCTTACAAGCTATTGGGAACTGTTGAATGGTTCGTTATTCACCATACGGACTGTGGGATGCAACTCTTTACCGACAGCATCATCCGGGAATTATTGACAAATAGCCTGGAAACCGCCTTAATTAACGAAAACGGTTGGCGAGATGTTGGGCAAAGTCCAGGTTCGACGGAAGGTGAATTTGTGGATTGGTTAACGTTCAAAGATTTGGCAGAAAGCGTGTTTGTGGATGTAAAACGAATTCGCAACCATCCCCTTGTGCCACCAACTATTCCGATTTATGGCTTTATTTATGATGTGAAAACAGGGCAATTGATTGAAGTACCCAGCGCAACTGAAGTCGGTCTAGCAACAGTTGCAGCGATCGCGTCATCGTAAAGAACGATCGCAAAAATGCAGAATGTTTTGCGGTTTTCTCAACTATGAAAAGCGTGCTTTTCACGCTCTCACCATTATTGCAACTATGGGCCATTTGATTGAATACGAAGACGCAAATGATGAAGTACGCGCAGTGTATGACGACATTCGTGCGACACGCAAAATCGAGTACATCAACAACTTTTGGAAAGCGATCGCCAACCATCCGCCTACCCTGCAACGTACCTGGCAGAATGTGAAGGAGGTGATGACGGCTCCGGGAGAACTAGATCCCCTGACCCGCGAGTTAATCTACATTGCTGTCAGCGTTAAAAATGGTTGCCCATACTGCATTTCATCTCATACAGCAGCAGGGCGAGCCAAGGGAATGGATGATGCCATATTTGGGGAACTGATGGCGATCGTGGCAACCGCCAACGCCACTAATCGACTAGCAAATGGCTATCAAATTCCGGTGGATGAACAATTCAAATTATAAAAGGCGTTCAATCTCAACTACTTATAATCCATCTCAATGGCAACTGAATTAACAGTAGATGTTTCTCAGATTCCCGTTATCGATATTAGTTCGCTGGTATCGGATAATCCCGTAGATACTGTTGCAAACCAAATCCGACAAGCTTGCCGCGACACAGGTTTTTTTTACATTGTCGAGCATGGTGTAGACCAAGGCTTGCAAAACCGTTTGGAGCAACTCAGTCGTCAGTTTTTTGCTCTAGATTTAGAAACCAAAATGCAAATTCGGATGGCGCTGGGAGGTCGGGCATGGCGCGGCTACTTTCCGGTTGGAGGTGAACTGACGAATAGTAAACCAGATTTGAAAGAAGGAATTTATTTTGGATCGGAATTGAATCAAACCCATCCGGCTGTTCGATCGGGTGTTCCCATGCACGGAGCAAACCTGTTTCCAAATATTCCGCAGTTTCGCGAAACAATACTGGAATATCTAACAGTTATGACCCAACTGGGTCACGCATTAATGACTGGAATTGCCCTGAGTTTGAACGAAGACGCATCTTACTTTCGCGATCGCACTTGCGACCGATCCCCTGATTTTATTTCGCATCTTTAACTATCCATTCCTAAGCAATCCGCAAGGGCAATCCTGGGGAGTGGCTGAGCATACCGATTATGGTTTGCTAACGATTCTCAAGCAGGATGATTTAGGCGGGTTGCAAGTGAAGACACGATCGGGCTGGATTGATGCTGTGCCGATCGCCAACTCATTTGTTTGTAACATTGGCGATATGCTCGATCGCCTCACAGGTGGACTTTATCGCTCAACTCCTCATCGAGTCAAGAATGTGTCAGGACGATCTCGCCTCTGGTTTCCGTTCTTCTTCGATCCCAATTTCAATGCTGAACTCCACCCAATTGAAATCAAGGGAGCGGTTGTCGATGACAACAAGAATGAACGTTGGGATAAAGCCAGCGTTCACGAGTTTCGCGGCACTTACGGCGATTATGTCCTCAACAAAGTTGCAAAGGTTTTTCCCCAATTGCGCCAGCAAGTTTTTTGACCAATTTTAGTGGTTGGAGTGTCAGATTAATAAGTCCAGTTTTGCCTGGTTTGCAAGCTATAGGTTCCATCTTTCACATTCACCCGCTCAGGAATCAGATTTAGATCTCTAAACATATTTGCCTGGTGCTGTAAGGCAGTGAGCGATTGGTCGTCGATCGGGATGATGGCGCGTTCGGCACTACGTTGCTGTAAAGTTTCTACGATCGATGGATCGATTTCATGATGCTCTGCCAATCGCTGAGCCGCTTCTAATTCTTGTCTCTTAGCCCAAGCTCCAGCTTCGTTTACTTCTTCTAAAATCACCTTGAGCAAGTCAGGATAGTCACGTACCAGCTCTGGAATCGCGTAGTAGTAGGTGGGAACTTCCACGGAAGCTTTGTCACCAAATATGCTATCTAGGTCTGCGATCGAGCGTCCTGGGTAAGCGCTTCGGGTCTGAGTTGTTGTGTAGGGAACCCAAACCACCCAAGCATCGATCTCACCCTGGCGAAATAGGGGCAGGGCTTCTGGCTGTGTTAGATAAACTGGCTCAATGTCGCTCAACTCCAGTCCTACTTTCGCCAGCGCTCGCACAAGCACATAATGTGCGCTTGAGCCTTTGTCAAAAGCTATCTTCTTACCTTTGAGGTCAAAAAGCGTCTGAATGGGGGAATCGGACGGTACCAGAATCGCTTGACCTTTGGGAGCGGTATATTTTTCTTTAGCCACCCGCACAAATACATGATCCGCTGCTTGAGAGAAGATGCTAGCCGTGCCACCGCCACCGCAGAAGTCAATCGTTCCGTTGCTTAGGGCCTCTATTAGAGAAGAGGCTGATAAAAAGCTTGACCAGGTGATACTCAGCCCGAATGGTTGCAAACGAGTTTCTAGCAAGCCTCGAGCGCGGAGAACTTCCAGATTTGTCATCCCCTCTGGATACCCAATTTTGAGTTGCTTGAGCCGCCGCGCTTGCTCAGCTAAGGGCGTGTTGCCAGAGTGAGCAGAACGGTTAGAAAACCAGCGATCCAAAACTAGACAGAAAATGATGCCTCCGGCAAACAGTCCCACGGTTTCCAGTACCCGAGTTGTTGAGTCTTTAGGTAGTGTGACTTGATTTACCTGATTTATGAGAGGGGAGAGTACATTGCCAGAGGCAGAAGCGGCAACAACAGGAGGCTCAAAAGCCAGAGTCAAGACCAAAACCGAGACAAGGCTGATAGAAAATAGACCGGCAAACCGATAGGCAAGGGATCTGCAAATGGTCGATCTGAGCGATCGTAAGATGTGGCGACCTGTGCCTCTAGGCAGATGGTCAATCAAAGGGCTAATCATAATGACTCTTTTAATAAACACAGGTGATGGATGCTGGATCAATTGAAGATGGGGGATCGAGTCAAAGCACCGCTTGATACATAAACTACCAGATTTGCTCGCTCGTTACACCCAAATAGGAGATACTCACATTATCCTATCGACATTGTGGTAATTTGTACAATGGTTGAGCGATCGCTCGTTTCGGCGATCGGATAGGTGTTGAGTGAGGAATGGTAATGGATTGGTTAATTGCAACAATTAAGATCGGGCTAGCTGCTGCTGTGGCAACAACGTTTGACGACAATATTTATCTGACTGCCTTCTTCAGTGAAGTTAATCGCACTTTTCGTCCTCAGCACGTTGTGGTTGGTGAGATTCTGGGGTTCACGGTATTGGTGATGGTAAGTTTAGTTGGTTTCTTAATGGGGCTAGTGATTCCGTCAACTTGGACTGGTCTACTGGGGATTCTGCCAATACTGATTGGCTTGAAAAATTTGATCGATCTTAATAAGGACGATTCAGCCGAAGATAAGTCAGCCAATCTGAAAAGAAACTCTAAATTTCGAGGATTTGATTCCAGAAAGCGAACTCTGTGGGATGTAATTCGCGATCCGCAGACCTATCGCGTCTCCTCGGTTACGATTGCTAATGGCGGCAACAATCTTGGGATCTATATCCCTTTGTTTGCGACTAGCTCAATCCAAAGTCTGTCCGTAATCATACCTATTTGCTATTTAATTGTTGGCTGCTGGCTGTGTATGTCCTATACTCTGACGCATTTACCTGGTATTGCTTTGGTACTCAGCCGTTATGCGAGTAAGTTCTTTCCCTTCGTGCTGATGTGGCTGGGTTTCAGAATTCTAATGGACAGCGAATCCTATCGTCTTTTTCTACCTAACACTTGACAGACAAAGGTATCCAAAAAATCATTGCCTTAAGTTTGAACGAAGACGCATCTTACTTCCGCGATCGCACTTGCGACCGATCCCCTGATTTTATTTCGCATCTTCAACTATCCATTCCTAAGCCATCCCCAAGGGCAATCCTGGGGAGTGGCTGAGCATACTGATTATGGTCTGCTCACGATTCTTAAACAGGATGATTTAGGCGGGTTGCAAGTGAAGACAAAATCGGGCTGGATTGATGCTGTGCCGATCGCCAATTCATTTGTTTGTAACATTGGCGATATGCTCGATCGCCTCACAGGTGGACTTTATCGCTCTACTCCTCATCGAGTCAAGAATGTGTCAGGACGAGCTCGCCTCTGGTTTCCATTCTTCTTCGATCCCAATTTCAATGCTGAACTCCACCCGATCGAAATCAAAGGAGCGGTTGTCGATGACAACAAGAACGAACGTTGGGACAAAGCCAGCGTTCGCGAGTTTCGCGGCACTTACGGCGATTATGTCCTGAACAAAGTTGCAAAAATTTTTCCCCAATTGCGCCAGCAAGTTTTTTGACATACTCCCCGCACTGGCATTGGCGACTACAACACCGTCGCAGCGAATGCCCGTGCCTGATCGCGCAGTTCTGGGACAGCAATTGTTTCCCATAAATCACCTTTGCGCGGGGTACCCAAAGTATAGAGCAGACTTGAACGATTGCCCCGAGCATCTAATACGGCACCATCAGCGGCAGTATCCAATCCCAAACCGATGTCGTTGGGGCGGATCAACCCTTGGGCACGCAAATTGGCAATTAGAGATTGGGGCGATCGGCGATAATCTGTTTGTACCCCTGTGCAATTCACCGCACGGCTGACCTGCAAGACCCGATTCGTTTGCGTTTGGCGATCGCGAACGGTAACAGCCACCGCCGCCTCTGCCGCTTGATAGTCCTGAATGCGCCCTGCGGTAATTGTCAGTTGCCCTGAATCCAGCATTGACCGGACAACATCCCCCATTTCAGGAGCAATCCGATGCCGGTGCACATCCCAATAGGGAGTGGCATGGCGCAAAAACCGTCGCTGCTCCACCCGGCCGAGTTGTTGCCAGAGTTGCTGGGTGATGGGACGTAGGGAATCGATCGCCGATCGCCAGTCGTAACCCTGCTGGGCCGCCGTCTCCACCTCACTCCGAAGGCACCGCAGCAAGCCCCGAATCGTTTTGGGCGCAGTGTCTGGGGTCAAAAAGGCCGGGTAGGGTTTGGTCGAGCGATGGGTCAGTGGCAACAAGCCCCGGCGAGACACGGCGTAAATTTTGCCTTGATGGTGGCGCGAGTGGAGCGACACCACCATATCCATCATTGTCAGTCCAGTGCCAATCAGCAACACGGGCGCCTCAAGCTCAAGCCCTGCCAACGCCGAAGCTGACCAGGCATTGCGAAGGTAAGGGGTGTCATTGGTCTTAGTTTGCGATGCACTCGGAACTGCTGGCGCGTTTCCCACTGCCAGGACAATTTTGTCTGCCACGAAAGCACGGCCGCTCCGCAGGGAGACGATCGCACATGAGGCTTGTGGCTCCACTGCCACCACTTCATCGATCACCCGCTCCAACCGGACGTTACTCGGTGCCGCAGCGACCGCTTCCTCCAGAATCGACTGAATGTACAGCCCGTAGATCTGACGGGGAATGAAACTGCTGGCGTTCGGGTCATCGGGCAGGAATGCCGCCAATTCGCTGCGGTTATCTTGCAGCCAGCGCAGCAGATGACCGGGATCGTCGGAAAAGGCACTCATCTTGCCTGCGGATACATTCAGCAAATGGCTGGTGGTATCGGTGCTGTATGCAACTCCAGGGCCAATCTCGTGACTGCGATCGATCAGCTCGATCAGCAGGGGGCGGTCGGCAGTTTTCAACAGGTGAGCCGCTACGAGACAACCGCTAAAGCCAGCACCGACGATCGCGATCGTTGTTAGAGGATCGGAAGTCAGCATTTTAGGAACCCTATCAGCATCAAAAAGAATAGGAATGTATCTATTGTTAAGACATCGGATCTATGAAAAGATATCGCTGCCTCGGTCTCCAACACTTACCCACAAGCGGGGATTTTTAATTACCTGGTTTCCAAACTACTTCTTGAACTTTTAGCTGCTTGGGAATTAACCCGAGTTCAAAAAAAGTATCGGCAATTTCCTGTTGTTCGGCAACCATATCAGCTTGGATCGGTTCAAATCCATAACTCCGCCGTCGAGTTACTACATCTAAGATAGAAACATCAATTTTCAGAATGGGAGCAAGAATCTTGACTACTTCTTCGGGATTCGCATCAGCCCAGGTCGCTACTGCTTGAGTTTCTTCTCTAATTGCCTCAATGATTTTGGAATTAGACTGAGTAAATGAGCGATTAGCTAAGTAAAAATCTCGGTTAGCTGCGAGTCCTTTACTATCTTTAACAACACGAACATCTACTTGCGCTTGAGCTGCTGCATAAAACGGGTCCCAAATTACCCAAGCATCTACGTTACCTTGTTGGAAGGCAGCTCTGGCATCGGCTGGTGTCAGGTTGGCAGGCTCAATCTCAGTCCATTTTATCCCTGCGGATTTCAGTGCTTTTGCTAACAAGTAATTGGCGCTTGAACCTTTTGTAAAAGCTATTTTCTTACCTCGCAAATCTGCAAGGGTTTGAATTGGTGAATTAGCAGGAACTAAAATACCTGAACTGCGGTCTTTGGGGGCGCTACCGCCAATGTATAGCAGAGGTGCGTTAGCAGCCTGGGCAAAGACTGGAGGAGCGTCTCCGGTGCGCCCGATGTCTATGCTGCCGACGTTTAGTGCTTCCAGCATCGGGGGGCCTGACTGAAATTCTTTCCACTCAACGGATATGCCTAGAGGCTGCAAGCGTTTCTCTAACCCGCCTCTAGCTTTGACTAGCGTGAAGGGGTCGAATTTCTGATGGCCGATGCGGACTACCTGAGCTTGAGCTGCTGCGGGGGAAGCGGCGGGGCTTGCAGAGCCCGTAGGGGTGGGAGTATTGCAGGAGGCGATCGCCCAATTTAAGCCGATCCCCAATATAAATAGCGCTGCTAGGGAAAGGTGCGATCGCCATAACTTAGTCAGAATTGAAATCACTCTTTTGAGCATAAACAATAATATTGTTCGTTGCTAATTTTCCGATCGAAGACTTCCCACTAATTCGGGTTTGCCACTGTGCAAGGTGCTGACAAACTCTTTTAACTGCGATCGCAATCTTTCTTCTGTTTCCTGTTCAAACTGTACGCTTGTTTCGTCGTAACTTTCGATCTGGGTGTCTAAAACATAGACACCAGACAAGATATGACTAGCGCCCAGTTCGGATAACACTGGTTTGAGGGCGTAGTTAATTGCTAATAAGTGACCCAGCGTACCTCCGGTGGCGATAGGGAGAATAACTTTGCCAGCTAAACTCTTTTGCGGTAGCAAATCTAAGTAAGCTTTGAGTACACCTGTGTAGGCTGCTTTGTAAACAGGTGTGGCGATGATTATGCCACTGGCTTCTACTACTAAATCATTGACTGCTTTCAAGTCTGGGTTCGCGAATTGTCCGTAAATTAATACCTCTGGCGGGAGATCGCGGACGTTGATAGATGCCGTACTTAATCCCTCTTTCTCGACTGCGCGGCGGGCGTATTCCAGCACGGCAAAGGAGCGGGATGGATGAGACGGGCTACCTGCGATCGCAACAACATTAGCCATTTAACTGTCCTCCTATTTTCGACTCATTTAAAAATTAGCCATTCACAGTATCGACCGCAAACTACTATAACTCGATAAAGTTACAGTAATTTACTTGAATAGTAAGCTAGCACGGTCAATTTAAAAAAGCAAGTAAGTTGAGAGGTAAAGTTTGATAACCATTACACAATTTTTTGGCGATCGCGAATCTCGGCGGGAATCAAGTGTCAGGTTTTTTTCCCAAATACAGCATAATCCCACCGGACTCAAAAACAGAACCTTTACAGGAACAGGGTTTGCTTGTTCTTAACAATTATTTATCAAAGCCGCAGAAGTTGGGCGAAAAATTATCTTGCTTTTTGTAGATACCTATGCAATAATCTTGTTTAATCAAAAAATACTGTAATTTGACTGAGTTACCGTAGATTACATCTAGAAATGCTAATCTGCTATTCACCAGCACCGGCGAGTAGGAGACGAATTGGCATTGGCTCAACAGCCACCTTTGAAAGCGAAAAAGGTTTTGAGCCTGTGGCATAGATCGCGATATGGAGGTTTTTTAGAATGGAATCAGCACTCTCAGGAATACGCCTAGAATTAGTAGAACTCCAGAAGTCATTTGGAAATATTAAAATTTTGCGGGATATCAACATAGAAATAAATCCCGGAGAATTTGTAGCAATTGTAGGTCGCAGCGGATGTGGCAAAAGTACCTTACTGCGCTTAATCGCCGGACTAGAAGTTCCCACTCAAGGCACTGTCTTTTTAGATGGAAAGTCATCCCGCAAACTCAACTCTAAAGTGACAATGATGTTTCAGGATGCACGGCTGCTACCTTGGCAAAAAGTGGTGGCAAATGTGAAATTAGGGCTGCTCGCGGCCAAAGAAAACACGCACTACAAAGCGATGCAAGTCCTTGACGCGGTAGGGCTTGGCGATCGCGCCAACGATTGGCCGGCGGTACTCTCCGGCGGTCAAAAGCAGAGAGTTTCTTTAGCAAGAGCCCTCGCCTGCGAACCTCATTTACTGCTGCTTGATGAACCCCTCGGCGCGTTGGATGCTTTGACCCGCATTGAGATGCAGCAATTGTTAGAAAATTTGTGGCAAGAAAAAGGATTTACCGCGCTACTGATCACTCACGATGTAGAAGAAGCAGTGGTATTAGCTGACCGAGTTATTTTAATAGAAAATGGTCAGATTGCAATGGACTGTTCTATTGATATGCCGCGACCGAGGCAGAGAGGAAATGCTGTATTTGCTGCGAAAGTAGAGGCGATTTTGCAGCGCGTTATGGGTCAAAAAGAAAGTAGCAAAGATGCAGAGAAATTTGCCATAGGTAGGTACAAAAAACCCAACTATGTAAAGATAAGTAAATACGGATAACGGATCTACCAAGGTAACTCAGATATGGGCGCTCGTTTAAGAATATTTCTGACTCGCGAGCTCTTCCTCAGCGAATCCGATGCACCCGGATTTGATATCACTCGCAGATCCTAAATTCCGATCGATACTTCACCGTTCCGCTGCAATCCTGCAAAGCTCCAGTTTCTAACTCCAACACCATAAAAGCCTCATCGGGCACATCATATTCACATTTCAAGCTCTTGCTACTAGCAGGAATGAACCCAAAACGCGGATAGAAATCTGGATCGCCCAGCACAACCACTGCCTGAAATCCCGATCGCGCGCACTCTTTTAAACCTTCCCGGATCAGCAGCTTTCCGATACCTTGCCGCTGATAGTCGGGAATAACTGCGACTGGCGCCAACCCCAGAATCGACAAATTGCTAGAACATTTTCCTTCGACGACAACCGGACTGAAGAAAAGATGTCCGACAATGCGATCGGATTGTACCGCAACGAAGGAAAATGTAGATGCAATTCCCCGCAGTCGATCGACTAAGTTGGCCTCATTTTCTCGCGCGAATGCCGCAATATTAACTTGGCGAACGGCTTCTAAATCTTCTGGCTTTTCGGTACGGATATCCATAGCGCGATCTTAATCAAATTATAGCTATTGGTTATGCTGATTCTAGATGAATAACCGGAATTTGTTCGGTTCTTTCAGGCAATCTCGTTCCAGTTGCAACGGCATGAACCGCATGAAAAATATCGGCTGAATAGTATCGATTGCCACAGTTATCGCAAACACCGATAGTCACATCTTCAAGAATGACAAATCCATTTTTATGTTTGAATGCCTCGCGCTTGACAGTGCGGGGTTGAACGGTTCCTTCGCAATACTCACATCTGTATTTATACATACGATTATTCCTCAAGTTCAGTGACTTCATACACCGTGATGATTAGATAACGTCCGTTACTAGCGAAACGTCCAACCACTCCAACAGGTGTTTGTCGATCGAGTGCAGTCCCCACTACTACATATTTTGTACCTCTGGGGTCGTCTTTTTCAACCCGGATCATCTGTTGAGCCATGTATAGTTTATGCGTCGGTCATACAATAGTCTGTGCGTAAGTCCTAACCAATATTACTATAGGGAACACGCAACTCGAAACCCAGTCCCGTGATATCTATAATTAGATCCAGTCTCGCTGCGATAGGCGGAACGACAATTATGATCGTAGTAATCAAACGAGCCACCTCTTATTACAACAGATCGCGAGTCTTCTTCACTTAGCCAGGCAGTGCCATCACTGGGTGCGCCTTCATAGTCATCATGCCACGCATCCTGACACAACTCGTAGACATTACCGTGCATATCATACAGTCCAAAAGCATTCGGAAAAAAACTACCCACAGGCTTTGTCTGTAAATACTTTACACTCTCTGGACTATAAGCTACAACGCATCCTTCTGCTGGCATGGGAGGACTTGGCTGTGTATCATCATCAGTTTCATTCTGATCCCAATAATTGACAATTTTGGTGTTAATATCTTTCCCGAAGCTGAAGGGTGTATTAGTGCCAGCACGACAGGCATATTCCCATTCAGCTTCACTGGGTAATCGATAATTTCTTCCTGTTGTCAGAGATAGTTTTCTGCAAAACTCGATCGCATCCGACCAAGAAACATTTTCCACTGGCAGATGTGAGCCTTGATTAGCAGATAAATTATGTTGCATTACATATTCCCATTGAGATTGAGTAATCTCAAATTTGCCAATATGAAATTCAGGAACGTTCACCAAATGTTGCGGATTCTCATGATAATAAATACTCTCATCATTGGAGGCACCCATCAAGAAATAACCGCTGGGAATATAAACCATCTCCAGCGTAGCTTTATTGCCTAATTCTTCGATAAAAAACCTGGCTTGTTGGCGTTCATTTCTAATTTCGTCATCCTCTAGTGTTATCGTGTCAAACTCAAACACACTGTATTGAAGTTCTCGTTTAATTGGTGTTATTGAGGATTTCAGCAGGGGAGGGTAAAGAAAATTTTGCATGGGTTTAATTACATTTTCCATGCGATCGACAGCAGCTTGAATAAGTGGTTCAATAGGATTGCCAAGACTACCATCTTTAATACTAGATTGAATGAGCGATTCGATACGGTCGGCGAGTTGCTGACCTTCCAAGCCTGATTGAATAAGTAATTGTATCTGCTCGGTAAGATAGGTATTTTCCACAGCTTAGTCCTACTTAAATATCTGGTTTAACTTCTTTCAATCCGAGCGACTAACTCTCCTTATTGCGGCACAAGCTGACCGGAAGACAATCGCTTAATGCCCTCCATCGCTGTAGTTTCTCCAGCTTTGTCACCGCCCTCACGAGCAATTTTCAAAGCTCCCTCGTAGGATTCGAGAGCTTGAGCATATTGACCGAGACTTTCATGAATTGCGCCCATATTGTTAAGCAAGCGTCCGATACTTGTCTTGTCGCCGATTGCTTCTAACATCGGTATTGCTTGCTGAAAATAGATCAGGGCTTGAGTATCTTTGCCCTGTTTGCGAGAGGCAAGTGCCATGTTGTTGAGGAGGCGGCCGACGCCAGCCCTGTCTCCGATTTCCCGGCGAATTGCTAAAGCTTGGTGGTAAAATTCCATCGCTCTATTAAAGTCGCCGATGTTGTAGTAGACGCCGCCCATGTTATTGAGGGTACGGCCTAAATCGCGCCGATCGCCCGAAACATTGCGAATCGTGCGCGCTTGCTGGTAAAATGCGATCGCCTTGGCGTAATTGACCTGTTCTGCGTACACGGCCGCGATGTTGTGGAGAGATTCTCCAATTTCAATTTGGTCGTTGGTAGTTTTGGCAAGTTCCAAAGCTTCTTGATGCAGTTTCATCGCTTCGTCCAACTTATCCGCAATCCGGTTGACAAAACCGATGAGATTGAGAGTGCGCGCGATACGAGGCCCTTCGCCGATTTCTCGGTGAATGACTAAAGCTTGCCGCAAAACTTCCAAAGCTTTGGGCCTCGAACCCATTTCGCCATAAGCTTCCCCCATATTGTTGAGGGTTTCTCCGATTCCCCGTTTGTCGCCTAGTTGCTTGCGAATTGCCAAAACTTGCTCAAAAGTCTGGATTGCTTCTCGAAACAAACCCTCGCGATGCTGTTTTACTCCTGTTTCAAAGAGTTTGTCTGCTGGCGTTTTGGGGTCAGTTGCCTGGGCGAGTGAAGCGAAGCTATCCCGTAGGGAACCGCTCGCTTGGGCGCGCCTAGCATTTATAATTGGGGCATAAGCCAGAGCGTCTGAAATTGCCAGCAAGCTGAGTGGGGGCGATAAGACAATACTTATAGCTGTGAGATAGCTGAAGTGGTAAGAGCGGCAGTACACCGATCGAGTCCTCCAAGAGCCAAGTTATAACTATCAAGATAGAGCTCTTTGGGGTGTTCCTGCCGAATTTTTTTCAGTCGCTAGGTTCTAACTGGCTTTTTGTCTTGCGAGACTGCCAGAATTAGCGGCATATTGTTGAGTGCGGAGATGACAGCAAAGTTTTTGCTGGGTGGAAGCGATGCTTTTTCATGGCTTTGCAAAATGATGTCCTGTTTGTCAACCGTGCTCCAAGCAGTTCCTGACAAAACTTGAATTTCTCGATGAGTTTGAGGTAATCTGTATACCTCGTTTTTCATCAGCATAATGCGATCCTCTTCGAGGGCTCCGCTAACGGGTGCTGCCAACTCGGAAGATATTTGAAGCATAGCATCTCCTACTTGGTAATTGGGAATTGGTAATTGGGAATTGCTAATTGGGAATTGCTAATCGAAGACTGTATTTCACTTCATTTCCACACCACCGACAATCGACTATTGGCAGTAACGCCGATCGAGCCAAGCGTGCATTTCATGCTCCGTTGCCACACAGGTAGAGCGACCTGTAGCCCGATCGCAACTGTGCCACCAAGTGTTACCATCGCGATCTGAGGTCTGCCAAATCCTCAGATCGTCCCCGCCAGCGACGGCGGCGAGGAAAAACTGCCAAATTTGATTCATAGCCCAAAAGATCGATCGCCCTTGCTGTTTTTTTGTTGGTAAAGCTCGATCGGCGATCGAAAAAACTTTGATTCTTGGGGTATCGATTCGATTTTTGCAAGTAGACATAGCCAACATCTGCAACTTATAATTTTCACAAATATTGCACGAATAAAATTACAAAAAAAGCTTAAAACTGCAATATTCTCAGCGCAATTACAGCACACTATTGTGGGCGTGCAAGTCCTGTAAAAGTCAATCTGTTATCTAACAAATTAACCTTAACTCTTTGGTGATTGACAATCAAATCATTGCTTGCATAGATTGTATGAATAAAATAGATAGATTGACGATCGGGCAAAAAGGCTATGAATGAAATCAATACGGGACGGATGAAACTCTCTCAAATTCAGGCTTTGATAGCAGTAGCAGACTGTGAAAACTTTAGCGAGGCGGCTTTGCTTTGCAATTGGAACTGTCCCAGTCAGCAGTCAGCCACGCCATCGCATTTTTAGAAACCGAATTGGGAGTACAACCAATCTAAGTAATGCCTGCTTAGAAAACGCAAATTTGCACTATGCTGACTTGACTGATGCCAACCGAGCGTGGAGCTAATTTGAACAATGGTTTTTTCTGACGGGGTGACAACCCCGTTAAAACATAGACTCAATCAAGGACATAGCTCTCATACCCTTCTGAAAAAATGGCAA
>NZ_JAUBTN010000063.1:0-37728 GCF_036705055.1 Microcoleus sp. CZ3-B2
GGGAATTGGGAATTGGGAATTGGGAATTGGGAATTGGGAATTGGGAATTGGGAATTGGGAATTGGGAATTGGGAATTTTCTTCTCCTTCTCCTTCTCCTGCACTTTCCCCTTCCGATTTATTAGTCAAAACTTCTAAAATGCGGCTGATGCGGCGGATGTGGCCGGAGAAAGTAGACAAACTTTGCTGCAAGGATTGTTCGTCACCTATATCGGCAAGAATGTTGTCGAACCAAGGCAATTCTACGGGTTCGCGGGCGGCGACAAACATTCCGGCTTTTGCCATTAAAGCTGCTAATCCCAAGGTTTTGAGGGTGACTGTTTTGCCGCCGGTGTTGGGGCCGGTGATGGCGACGACGCGGATTTGGGGCCCGATGGTTAAATCGACTGGGACGACTGGAAAGCCTTGTTCGTATTGTTGCTGCCAAACTAATAAAGGATGGCGCAATTGGCGCAGGGTAATTTGCGATCGCAAATTGGGAATTAACGATCGACTATTTTCTGCTGTTTCTTCCTCTGAATTTTCCTCATCTAATTGGTCGGGATTTTTTGGTGCTAATTCTGGTTCTTGGAATTCGATAAATTTAGGAGGATTTGCTTGCAGCCAAAAACTGTAACGGGCTTTGGTGGCAGCTAAATCTAAAGTTGTCACTACCACCAACAATCTATCTAAATCTGGTTTTACTGCTGCGACTTGCTCGGTGAGGGCGCGGAGAACTGCTTCTTCTTCGGCTTGTTCTTGCCGGAGCAACTGCCGCATTTGGTTGTTGAGATTGACTGTGTTGTGGGGTTCTACATACAGTGTTGCGCCACTGGCGGAGGAGTCGTGAACGATGCCTGGTATGGCATCTTTTTGGGGAGCTTTGACGGGAATGACAAAGCGCGAGCTTCTTTGGGTAATTACTTGTTCTTGGACGGCGTTGGATTGTCGCTGCAAAATGCCTTGGAGTATTTGATAAATGCGATCGCGCAACTGTCGCATTTGAACTCGAATTCCTGCTAATTTAGGAGTGGCTCGATCGGCTACTCTAGCGCGATCGTCTATACACCGATGAATTTCTTGCTCGATTTCGGGATAAGTCCGCAATTGGGAAGCCAATTCTTTGAGTATCGGCACATCCGTTGCAGAGTCAACGATCCGGCGCAATTGCCTCGCCCCCGCGAGGGTGGTAGCAATTGCCAGCAATTCTTCGCCGCCGAGCAAACCTTGCAGTTCGGCTCGCTGCAGGGCACTGCCGATGTCTTGGATTCCTTCAAAACTCAAAGCACCGCCAGGACGGCTTTCTAACTGATAAGCTTCTTCAGTTTGCGCCTTGAGTTCGGCTGTCTGAGCTGGAGTTTCGGGGATTTGGAGGTCGAGGGCGGCGGCGACACCGAGTTTGGTAGCCGCGAAGGTAGCCAAGTGCTGACACAGGCGCGGCCATTCTAATAGTTCTAGTGTTTCGGCTTGAATCAAAGTTGAGATGGTGTTGGTAATTGGCATTCCCAGGCGCTGACCGAGAAGGTGAATTTGACGGCAGTATTTTTTTATTTTAAAGTTTTTTATGGTTTCCGCGTGCAACTTAAGAAAGTATCTGCGATCGCCCTCGGTCGATTTTCCGTTTTCGATTTACTCCACAGAGGAAGAGAGCGCAAACTAGGCTTTAAAATTTTGATCTTTCCACGGGCGGTGGTCGCGATCGGCATCCGTTTTTAGTCTCGGCGCTCAATTATACCATTTTTCAAATTTTATGCTACGTTATCTGGGAAATATTTATGTACGCTCCGCATCTTACTATCCTCTTTTAAATCCCGAACAGCTTAAAGCAAAACTCGTATTTGTAGTGGCACTTTATCAAGTTGGTATAACATCGCGCAGCTATCGGGGTGAATTGCCACACACAATCTAGATGCAGGACAGCTTAGGGTGTTAGGGAGAAAAGAAACTCTCGAATTCAATTGATTGTGCGCTCTGGATAGGGCTTTTTTGAGTGTAACAATTTTTGAGAGCGCTGATTTGCTTGGTTTTTAGAGTGGCAAAATCGATCGCGCGGTTAAGCACAAGAGAGGCAATGCGGGTTGAAAAATGTGGGCAATCACAAGGTTGATAGCGAAAGAGTCAACACTCAACACTCAACAGTCAATCTTTCTCAGTAATTCTTTACAAACAGCCTTTGGATATCGAGGCAAAATAGATGTGAACTGTTTAAACTTTCAATAATGAGTAGAACCTTAATTCCTGTGATTCTAGCCGGCGGTAAAGGCGAACGTTTTTGGCCGCTGAGTCGCAAGCAGCGGCCCAAGCAGTTTTTGAGTCTCGACGGTAGCGGTAAGAGTTTGCTGCAGACTACTGCAGAAAGACTTTTGGAATTAGGTAACGGTTGGGAGGATTTGTGGGTGGTAACGTCGGAAATGTTGGCCGACGGGGTGCGGGAACAGTTGCCGCTTTTACCTCAAGAGAATTTGCTGGCGGAACCCCAGGGCCGGGATACTGCGCCGGCGGTGGCTTGGACTGCTATAGAAACTGCGAAGCGTTACGGTGAGGATGCGGTTGTTGGTTTTTTCCCGGCGGATCACTGGATTGGGGAACCGGAGGAGTTTGTCAAGACTTTGGAGGCGGCGGCGGATTTGGCGAGAAATCAGGATGCGATCGCCACTTTGGGTGTCAAACCGAGTTATGCTTCTACTGGTTACGGCTACATCGAACAAGGCGAGGAAATTGGCAGTTTTGGCGGTTTTCCGGCGTACCGGGTGGCGAGATTTACGGAAAAGCCCGATCGCACAACTGCTGAAGAATTTGTCGCCAGCGGCAAGTTTAGTTGGAACGGCGGAATCTTTGTATTTCGAGTCGGCACAGTCTTGACAGAATTGCGAAATCATGTACCGGAAATGATGGCAGCTTTGGAAGCAAAAGGTGCTGCTGCTTACTCGGAATTGCCAAAAATTAGCATTGATTACGCGCTGATGGAGAAGACGCAAAAAGCCTGTGTTTTGCCTGTGAGCTTTAGCTGGGACGATTTGGGTGATTGGAATGCGATCGGGCGTTTGCTGCAAGGAGACAAGCCAAATGTCGAGTTAGCAAAACACGTCGGAATTGATACCAAGGAAAGCATTTTCTATGCAGCGGATGACAATGAAGTGATTGTCACCATTGGTTTAGAAGATGTGGTAGTTGTCAGAGATGGCAACGTAACTTTAATTGTGAAAAAAGATAGGACGCAGGAGATTAAACAGGTAATCAAAGTGTTGGGAGAAGATGACAAATTGAAAGATTTGCTGTAAGCATGGCATCGCAATAAAAAAATAGGTTCGTAGTCAGGACTTCAGTTTTTTCTTACTCAATAAAGCCAGAAAGACTAAAGTCTTTACTACGAACCTAGGAAATTTTAGTGACGCAACTCGCATCTGTCAACTATTTACATAATTTCTGCTAAATCCAACACAAAACCAGGCAGTACATCTTCCCCCGACACAGTGGCAGGATTTTGGAGAATTTCCACACTTTGACCGGGGCGATATATTTCAACCCGCCGATTTTGCCTGTCAATTAACCAACCCAATCTCGCACCGTTATCTATATATTCTTGCATTTTCTCTTGCAGCTTTTTCAACGAATCAGTCTTCGAGCGCAACTCGACCACAAAATCGGGACACAAAGGAGCAAAACTGTCTTTTTGTTCCGGTGTTAAAGCATCCCAGCGTTCTTTTTTGACCCAAGAGGCATCAGGAGAGCGATCGGCACCATTGGGAAGTTTAAAGCCTCCAGAAGAGTCGAAGGCAACTCCTAGATTATTTTGCCTGCTCCAGGCTTGAAGTTGATATGATAAATCGATATTGCGCTTGCTAGTTTCACTGCCTGTCGGTGGCATAATAATTAATTCCCCTGATGCTGTACGTTCAAATTGATAATCGCGGTTGTTCTGACAAAGCTGAAAAAATTGCTCGTCAGTTAAGTTGATGGATAATTCGATCGAGGTTGCAGGAGATTGGATGGCAATCATGTTTTTTATAGATGTGAAACACATTGACAATTTGGCTGGTAATAACTTACTTATTCAAGTTTTTGACTCAACTTTTCAACTCAATAAATTTAATCATAAAAAGATCGTGTCTGGTTTAACTGTAATATTAGCATGAGGATTAATGCCACAGCAAAAAACCGATCGCCCTCCCCCACACCCAAAAGTAGGCGCAGCGCAGCTATCCCTCTTCAGAAATTGCACCCTTCGCCCCCTCTCGCCCCCAAAGTTATTCCTCAAGACAATGGTCAGCTTGGTTAACAGCGCTATCCTAGTAGTTATATTGCTACCAAAGTCGATCGACCAGGAGGCCCCTTGTTCAGCCTAGTTCAAAACACTTCTCGCAAAGGAGAAATCCTAGAGGTCGTCTTCCGCAACGGTTGGGACTACATGAAAAGCCTCCTAACCGGCCGCAAAACCGACGCACCCAGTCTCCCAACTCCCGCAGTTCTCCGCAACATCCTGGTAGAATTAGGCCCAGTTTTTGTGAAATTGGGACAATTGCTGAGTACCCGTCCCGACCTTTTACCCGCCGCCTACATCGAAACCCTCTCGACGCTACAAGCGGAAGTTCCGCCCGTACCTTGGTCGGAAGTAGAATTTATTGTCCGCAAGGAACTCACACAATCTCTCGAAGATACCTTCGCTAAATTTAACACTCAGGCGATCGCCGCAGGCTCGATCGCCCAAACCCACAAAGCTACCTTAAAAGACGGCCGCGAAGTCGCCCTGAAAGTTCAGCGCCCCGGTATCGATATTGTCATCGAACAAGACATCGCCGTACTCCGAGGTTTGGCCGAACTTGTCATGCTCACAGAATTCGGTCAACAATACGATATTGTCGCCCTAGCCGAAGAATTTGCGATCGCCCTGCGTGCAGAACTAGACTTCATTCAAGAAGCCAGCTACACCGACGAACTGCGCCGCAATTTATCTAAAAGTAAATGGTTCGACCCAAAACAAGTTGTTCTACCAGAAATCAACTGGGAGTTGACCACCAAAAAACTCTTAGTAATGGAATGGCTGAACGGAGTACCGATTTTGTTAGGCGATTTGCAAGGAATTGGCCACAAAGGAGATATAAATGCCGAACGCGAAGAAATTACAACGCTACTTTGCCGCGTTTTCTTCCAGCAGTTATACATCGACGGATTCTTTCACGCAGACCCGCATCCCGGCAATTTATTTTATCTCAAAGACGGTCGGATTGCCCTGCTAGACTGCGGCATGGTCGGCAGATTAGATCCGCGCACCCAGCAGAATTTGACAGAAATGTTGCTGGCAATTGTCGATTTAGACGCTCAGCGATGCGCTCAATTAACATTAGAAATGGCAGAATTTGCTCAGCCTAAAAGTTTAGCTATTCTCGAAAACGATTTGGCTCGAATGCTGCGAAAGTATTATAATGTTAGCTTGTCGCAAATGAACTTATCGGAAATATTTTATGAAGTGCTGGAAATTACCAGAAAAAATAAAATTAGGCTTCCCAGCAATCTCGGTTTGTACGCAAAAACTCTAGCTAATTTGGAAGGGTTGGCACGTTCTTTCAATCCAAGATTCAATATTGTAGAGCAGGTAAAACCGCTGATGACCGATATGTTTCGGCGTCAGTTATTAGGAGATGACCCGGTGCAAGCTCTGCTGAGAACTGCCCTGGATCTGAAAAGCTTGTCTTTGCAATCTCCGCGACAGGTGGAAGTGCTTTTAGAGCGGGTGACTTCGGAAACTTTGAAGTGGAACTTGACAATAAAAGAACTCGATCCGCTACGCCGAACTTTGGGTGATTCTGCGAACCGACTTTCTTTTAGTATTGTCGTGGGTTCGCTGATTGTGGGGGCGGCAATTATTTCTTCTAACGCGCAAACTGCTCAATTATCTTTTCTGAGCAATGGTTTGTTTGGGGCGGCGAGTTTTTTGGGCTTTTGGTTAATTATTAGCATTTTGCGTTCTGGTCGTTTGCGGAGTTGATTGTTAAGGGGAGATGGGGGGAATCAGGAGATATAGCAATTTTTTCGGGAGACGCGAGTAGTCCCTCCCAACTTCCGAACTAAGGACTAAAATCCTTAATACAAACCTATTTAGTATAAAAGTCAAGTCAGGGATTATGGAGAAATGAGCGAGATTAACCAAGTATTGGGAAAGGACAAATTACCGGAATTGGGGTTAGTCTGCATTACAACATCCGATGCTGTTCGCTTTCGCACTGTCACGCGGAAGCGACTTTTACAGCTTGCCGAAAGTGAACAAGAAAAAGTGTTGCGCGAGCTTTATGCAGACAACTTAAAACGGCTTGACAAAGCGATTGATTTCTGCTGTGCAAATAACATTAAATTGTATCGCATGACTTCTGCGCTGTTCCCTTTTGCAGATACAGATTTGGGGGAAACAGTGCTGCACTCAATGGCTGAGGAATTGCGGAATACGGGCGATCGCGCAATTTCCCTCAATATCCGTTTGGTACTCCACCCCGATCAATTTGTTGTCCTCAGTTCCGACAAGCCTGATGTCGTTGCAAACAGCATTAAAATTCTGGCAACTCATGCTTTAATCTTAGATATGTTGCAACAACCCCGATCGCCCTACGCACTGATGAACATTCACGGCGGTAAGGGATCTCGCGCTTCGCAACTCACATCAGTCATCCGCGACTTACCCGAATCTATTCGATCGCGCTTAACCTTTGAAAATGACGAATACGCCTACAGTTCCTCAGAACTTTTAGAAGTTTGTCTCGATACCGCAGTCCCGATGGTTTTTGACGCGCACCACCACGTCATTCACGAACATTTAGAAAGTTACGACGATCCCAGCGTTGCCGAAATGCTCGCAGCAGCCCGCACCACTTGGTCAGTTCCTGAATTGCAATTAGTCCACATATCCAACGGAAAAGAATTTTTTGCCGACCCGCGCCACAGCGATTTAATTACAGAAATGCCAGAGTGCTATTATCAAGCTCCTTGGATTGAAGTAGAAGCTAAATTCAAAGAATTAGCTATTGAAAAGTTGCGCGCCGAATGGCTGACCCGGAATATTCCAGAATGCAGCAAAATCGCGTAGCGACTCCGATAAACTGACAGTTCTATCGGGGTTTAAACCCAGCAAAAATCGAAAAAACCGCGTTAATACCAACTATAAATTATGTGCGGACGATTCACTTTAAATACTTCCGGTCAAATCATCGCCGAATTCTTCCAACTGTCGGAAGTTCCCGACATCCAACCGCGATACAATATCGCCCCAACTCAATCAGTGGCTACAGTAACAGTTGAGCCAGAAAAAATGCAGCGACAGTTTCAATTTATGCGCTGGGGCTTGATTCCAAGTTGGGCAAAAGACATGAAAATCGGCAGTAAAATGATTAACGCGCGATCGGAAACTGTAGCCGAAAAACCTGCTTTTCGCAGCGCCATCAAGCACAGGCGATGTTTGATAGTTGCTGATGGTTTCTACGAATGGCTGCCACTCTTAAAACACAAACAGCCTTACTATTTTCAAATGGCCCAGGGCGAACCTTTTGCTTTTGCCGGTTTGTGGGAAAATTGGGAATCTCCAGAAGGAGAAAAGATTGTATCTTGTACTATAATTACTACCGCTGCTAACGAAACTGTGCAGCCGGTACACGATCGAATGCCGGTGATTTTGCCCGACAGCGCTTGGGAAGAGTGGCTCGATCCTGCTGTTAACAGCGCTCAGGAAGTTTTGCCGCTGTTAAAGCCCTATGCTGCTGCAATGAAAGCAAAGGCGGTAAGTGCGATCGTCAACAGTCCAACTAGAGACACTCCCGAATGTATTAGCGATCGGCAATAAATCATTGCAGCGGACAAAACCGAGATAGTTTGAGTTATTATGTAAAATAATGTTTGAGTTGTAGCTTTTGTTTTCTAAGGATCAGTTTAACTCAGTTGTTATTTGCTCAAACTTTTTTTTATCTTAACATCAGTTAGAGGACAAAAAATATGATTGGATACGTTACAGTCGGCACCAACAATCTTGAACGTGCAGCCAAGTTTTATGATGCTTTGCTTGCTGAAATTGGCGCTCAACGATTCATGGAATTCGACCGATTTATCGCATGGAGCGTTTCTCCAGAGATGCCAGGATTTGCTGTTGCAAAACCCTTTGATGGCAACGAAGCAACTGTTGGTAATGGCGTAATGATCGCACTTCAAGTTGACAGTCCAGAAAAAGTCAACTTAGTTTATAACAAAGCGATCGAACTTGGCGCTAAGGATGAAGGAGCAGTGGGGTCAAGAGGCACGTTACCGGGGTTTTATGTGGGATATTTTCGGGATCTAGATGGGAATAAGCTGAACGTGTTTTATATGATCGCGCCAAACACTTAAGATTTTTATTTTTCGTGAAGATAGCCGAAAACCAGCTATTTCCGATTGTTAGCTATTAGCTATCAATCCCTAAATAAGAGTTGATAACTAATGACTAATAACTAATGACTGAGGACTAAATTAACTGTCGTACATCCGCGCTTCGGCAGCTTCGGGATTTTCCTCGCAATACTCGTCAAAAGCCGTTTTGTCAAGCTTCATCGATCGCTGGTGAGAAGCCTCAGCCTGCATTTCCTCTACAATGTCCCACGCTACCGCGCACTCTCTAGAAGTAGCGCCTTTTTGGGAACAGACTGTTCTAGCCTCCGCGATCGCCCTTTCGATTTCTTCCTCAAATAAAACACTTTTCGGCTTATCAACAAAATCGCTTTTTGTCAAGATATCTGTTACCGAAATAATGCCAAGCAGCTTATCCTTAATCACCGGAGCTCGGCGGATGCGAGTATTGGCGAACAACCTCGCCACGTATTCTACACCCAAGTCTGGATTCACCGTAATGCACGGTTTGGTCATAATCTCGAAAACGCGGACTTTTTGCGGGTCTACTCCGTAGGCTGTTACTTTGTAAACAATATCGGTTTCCGTAACAATACCGTAGGAGTCTTGTTCGTGGCGGCGTTCCACAATTAGCGCGCGCAGGCAAAGTTCGTTCATCGTCGCCACTGCTTCAGCTACCGTGGCCGAACCCCGAATGGTAACAACTTCTGTTGTCATAATATCTTGGGCTTTCATCATCATTTTTAATTGCTCCCCGGTTATAAAGTCTAGTTCGTCCCGATTTTAGGCCGAAAATTTGATTTCCTATCACCATCATAAAACTTATTGACAGACGCAACTGTTACGATAAATCAAGGATGGCGAAGAAAGAAGGAAGTTCGGCAACGGATTGTGTAACGGATGTAACGGATGAATGTTAAAGGAAGAAGGATGATGTTGAGGCTTGAGGGAAGAAGGAATATTTTCCCAACTATCCCAATCTCCCCATCTCCCCATCTCCCACTCTCCCCATCTCCCACTCTCCCACTCTCCCACTCTCCCACTCTCCCCATCTCCCACTCTCCCACTCTCCCACTCTCCCCATCTCCCCATCTCCCCATCTCCCACTCTCCCCATCTCCCCATCTCTCCATCTCCCCATTTCCCCATCTCCCCATGTCCCCATCTCCCCCATCTCCCCTCCGAGTCTGAAAGAAGCAAAAGTTAACACAAACAAAGCAAGTGCTTACGCTCGCAGAGATCCCCGCCTCTGATAAACTTGATGGCTGGGAGTGCAAAAGAGCACAAGGCACGCAGGACTCAGTTGGGAGGATATAGTTCGTGGACAATGTAATCGGTTTAGAGATTATCGAAGTAGTCGAGCAGGCAGCTATCGCCTCCGCTCGCTTGATGGGCAAAGGCGAAAAAGATGAAGCCGACAGAGTGGCTGTAGAAGCCATGCGCGAGCGCATGAACAAAATTCATATGCGCGGCCGCATCGTGATCGGTGAAGGGGAACGCGACGACGCACCCATGCTTTACATTGGCGAACAAGTAGGTATTTGTACTCGCGAAGATGCTAAAGATGTCTGCAACATCGATGAATTGATCGAAATTGACATCGCTGTTGACCCCTGCGAAGGTACTAACCTGGTTGCTTACGGTCAAAACGGTTCGATGGCAGTTTTGGCAATCTCTGAAAAAGGTGGTTTGTTTGCTGCACCGGATTTCTACATGAACAAATTGGCTGCTCCTGCGGCTGCTAAGAATCATGTAGATATTCGCAAAACGCCAACTGAAAACCTCAAAATTATCTCTGATTGCCTCGGCCGCAGTATTGAAGATTTGGTGGTGGTGGTGATGGATCGCCCCCGGCACAAAGATTTAATTAATGAAATTCGGCAAGCGGGTTCAAGAGTTAGACTGATCAGCGACGGCGACGTTTCGGCAGCGATTTCTTGCGCGTTTTCTGGTTCCAACATCCACGCACTGATGGGTATTGGCGCAGCACCCGAAGGTGTGATTTCTGCAGCAGCAATGCGCTGCTTGGGCGGTCACTTCCAAGGGCAGTTAATTTACGATCCGGCTGTTGTCAAAACTGGTTTGATCGGTGAAAGCAAAGAGAGCAATCTCGCCCGCCTTAAAGAAATGGGTATCACAGACCCAGATAAGATTTACAATGCTGAAGAGTTGGCATCTGGAGAAACTGTTCTGTTTGCAGCTTGCGGAATTACTCCCGGAACGCTGATGGATGGAGTTCGCTTCTTTGGCGGCGGCGCTCGTACTGAGAGTTTGGTAATTTCTTCTCAGTCGAAAACTGCTCGGTTTGTGGATACTATCCATATGTTTGACCAGCCGAAATCTCTGCAATTGAATTAGTCATTAGTTAGCGGTTAACTGTTGGCTGTTGACTGTTGACTGTTGACTGTTGACTGTTAGCTGTTGACTGTTGACTGTTAGCTGTTAACAGTCACCCGTGATTGGTAATTAGCGATAAACTAAGAACTAATAACAGGTGACTGTTAACAAGTAAGAAATAAATAGTGACAAATCACAGATATGAATATTGCAGTCGTAGGTCTCAGCCACAAAACAGCCCCGGTTGAAGTTCGTGAAAAACTGAGCATTCCAGAACAGAAGATTGAAGCGGCGATCGCCCAATTGCGCGGCTACCCCCACATTCAAGAAGTTGCCATCCTCAGCACTTGCAACCGCTTAGAAATTTATATTGTTACCAGCGAGTCGGAGCCTGGAGTGCGAGAGGTGATTCAGTTTCTTTCTGAATGCAGCAAAGTTCCCTTGCTGTCTTTGCGCCCTCACCTGTTTATTTTGCTGCACGAAGATGCGGTGATGCACTTGATGCGAGTTGCTTCTGGCCTCGATAGTTTGGTGCTGGGAGAAGGACAAATTTTGGCTCAGGTGAAACAAACTCACAAACTCGCCCAGCAGTACAAAGGTGTGGGCAGAATTTTAGAGCGTTTGTTCAAGCAAGCTCTCACAGCAGGGAAGCGAGTTCGCACCGAAACTAGCATCGGTACGGGTGCGGTGTCGATCAGTTCGGCGGCGGCAGAATTGGCTCAATTGAAAGGTCAGCATTTAGCTAGCAGCCGCATTGCGATTATCGGTGCTGGTAAAATGTCGCGGCTTTTGGTGCAGCATTTGCTCTCGAAAGGAGCGAGCCATATTGCGATCGTCAATCGATCCGTGCGGGGCGGCCAGGAGTTAGCCAATCACTTTAAAGATGCCCAATTGCACTTGTATCTGCTGTCGGAAATGATGCAGGTAATTGCAGATTCTGACTTGGTTTTTACCTGTACGGCTGCTACAGATCCGCTGTTAAATAAAGCTAAATTAGAAGCTGTTTTAATCGTGAACCGCCCTTTGATGTTGGTGGACATTTCAGTGCCGCGCAACGTTGATTCGGACGCGAAGGAAATCGCTCATGTCAAGTCGTTTAATGTGGACGATTTGAAAGCAGTGGTAGCTCAAAATCACGAAAGCCGCCGCAAAATGGCAATGGAAGCTCAGGGCTTGCTGGAACAGGAAGTAGAGGCTTTTGATGTCTGGTGGCGCAGTCTGGAAACTGTTCCTACTATTAGCTGTTTGCGGGATAAGATAGAATTGATTCGGGAACAAGAGTTAGAAAAAGCTTTGTCGCGTCTGGGCTCTGAATTTTCGGAGAAACATCAAGATGTGATTGAATCTTTAACAAGGGGGATTGTAAATAAAATTTTGCACGATCCGATGGTACAGTTGCGCGCTCAGCAGGATATTGAGGCACGCAGACAAGCGATGCAGACTTTGCAAACGCTGTTTAATTTGGATGTGGATGTCAATCAGCAGTACAGCTAGCTGGTCATTAGTCCTTAGTCATTGGTCATTAGTCATTAGTGCTGTCTCCACTCGCGAACGTTATTAGTCATTGGTCGCTTGTTATTGTTGAAAATTATCAATTATTCTCAACTAATGACTATTCCCAACTAATGACTAGCCTGCGACTTCGCTCTTCGGCTAAAATGACTAATGACTAAGGACTAAGGACTAAGGACTAAGGACTAATGACTAATGACTAATGACTACTGACTAATGACTATTTTCAAATAATTATTAATGACTATTAAGCGAATTTATCAATTAATTTTATTGCTTGTAGGGCTGTGGTTAATTTTTGAATTTTCCTCTCGTATTGCGGCAGAAATTTTCTGGTTTCAGGAAGTGGGATATCTTCAGGTTTTGCTGTTGAAGCTGACAACTCAAGGGTTGCTGGGGACGATCGCAATTACGGTTTCTTCTGCCTTTTTGCTGGGAAATTTGGCTTTGGCGCGCCGCCTGCAACATCCGGCTGAGGAAATCAAATCGCCGGGGGCGGCGGGGCTATTCACTTCGCCCTGGGCGAACAAAACGGGGAAGAATTACGACGAATTACCTGTTGCTAAATCTCAAATTACTTTTTATTGGCTGCTGTTGGTGGTATTCGGATTGAGTTCGATCGCCACTTTGACAGTAATTCACTGCGGGCTGTTAGCTGCCAACAGCCTCACCTATCTGGGTATAGGGGGCAATGTGCCTCCACTGCCCATAAAGTTAGGAATTGAGTCAATTCAGCCAGGGCTGGTACAGCTATTTTCTGGGCGGTGGCAGTTGGGCTTGCTGGTGGGGACAATGTTAGCTGTGGCAATTAAGCCGGATTTTTGGCTGCGGGCGATCGCTCTTTTTCTTAGTGTGGCGATCGGGATTGTTGCCGTCAGTCGCTGGACAAATGTTTTGCAATATTTCCACCCTACTAATTTTAATACAACCGACCCTATTTTTAACCAAAATATTAGCTTTTATGTATTTATTTTTCCAATTTTAGAGTTGCTAAGCTTAGGGCTGACAGTTGTATTTTTGTACGGTTTAGTCTCTGGTGCTTTAACATATTTGCTGTCGGGAGATAGCCTGAGTAAAGGTAGATTTTTGGGGTTTTCGCGATCGCAGCAGCGCCATTTGTACGGCTTAGGTGCAGCTTTCATGTTAGCCACCGCACTCCGGTACTGCCTGGGGCGGTACGCATTGATGTACTCGCGCGGAGACGTTACCTACGGAGCGAATTACGCTGATGTGACGGTGCGGCTGCCCGTCTACGGATTGTTGAGCGTGTTGGCTGGGGCGATCGCACTTTTGATGCTGTACCAGGTTTGGCAATTCAAAACTCCCAATAAACTGATTAAAAAGATTATTTTAGTGTGGATAATTTTGAGTGTTTTGGGAGGTTGGCTGCTGCCAAAAATTGTGCAGCAACTGCTAGTCAAGCCCAACGAAATAGTGCGAGAACAGCCGTACATCAAGCGCAGCATTGCCTTTACTCAAGAAGCTTTCGGTCTCAAGCAAATCGAAATCAAAACTTTCGATCCGGCCGGGAAACTTACATACGAAGACTTAGAAAGAAATCAACTAACTGTTAGCAACATCCGGCTGTGGGACAAGCGGCCGCTGCTGGAAACCAACCGACAGTTACAGCAAATCAGACCGTATTATACATTTCCTGATGCGGATATCGATCGCTACACGATCAAAAAGAAAACCGCAAAAAAGGGAGATACTGAAAGCCAACAAGTAATTCTGGCGGCGCGGGAACTAGATTATGCAGCAGTTGCGCCGGAAGCTCAAACTTGGGTGAACGAACATCTGGTGTACACGCACGGTTACGGCTTTACTCTTTCTCCCGTAAACACAGTCGGTGTCGGCGGTTTACCCGATTATTTTGTTAAAGATATTGGAGTTCCAGCCGAGAAAGGAGAGACTGCTTTAGATATAACTAGCGATCGAATTAGGGTGAGTCTCCCGATCGGCTATCCGCGCATTTACTACGGTGCCCTCACAGATACAAACGTGATGACACCGACACAAGTCAAGGAATTCGACTATCCCAGCGGCGAAGAAAATGTTTACAACAATTACAACGGCAGAGGCGGAATTGCGATCGGTTCTCTGTGGCGGCGCTGGCTGTTTGCTAATTATCTCAAAAATTGGCAAATGGCGCTGACTCGCAATTTTACGCCCGAAACTAAATTATTGTACCGCCGAAACATTAACCAAAGAGTTCAGGCGATCGCTCCTTTTTTGCGCTACGATTCCGACCCCTATTTGGTAGTAGCAAACGCCAATCTGAGTAAAGATGATATAGAAAAAAATAACAATAAAAATGGTAATAAAAATCAGCCATCTTCCTCAAATACTAATAGTGACGATCCTCCTAACTATCTTTACTGGATTATCGATGCCTATACAGCGAGCGATCGCTACCCGTATTCAGATCCGGGTCAAAATGAATTTAACTACATCCGCAACTCAGTAAAAGTAGTCATTGACGCTTACCACGGCTCGGTTGACTTCTATGTTGCCAATCCCTCAGACCCAATTATCAACAGTTGGATTCGGATCTTTCCCGGACTCTTCAAACCCCTTGACCAAATGCCTCTGGCTATCCGCAAACATATTAGGTATCCCGTAGATTTGTTAAACGTTCAATCAGAACGCTTGCTAACTTATCACATGGAAGACCCGCAGGTTTTTTACAATCGGGAAGATTTGTGGCGAGTTCCCATGGAAATTTACGGTAACAAACAGCAGCCGGTAGCACCGTACTATTTGATTACGAAACTGCCGACGGAAACTTCCGAAGAGTTTATTTTGCTGCTGCCATTTACACCAGTAGGGCGCAACAATTTAATTGCTTGGATTGCAGGGCGATCGGACGACCAAAATTACGGAAAATTGCTGTTATACCAGTTTCCCAAACAGCGATTAGTTTACGGGCCGGAACAAATAGAAGCATTAATCAATCAAGACCCGGTTATTTCCGAACAAATATCTCTCTGGAACCGCCAGGGTTCAAAAGCAATTCAAGGAAATTTATTAGTCATTCCAATCGAACAATCTTTGCTGTACGTTGAGCCTCTTTATTTAGAAGCGGAGCGCAATAGTTTGCCAACTTTAGTCAGAGTTATTGTTGCCTACGAAAACCGCATCGTCATGGCCGAAAATCTAGACTTAGCACTCAAGGCAGTTTTTCAAGAAAAATCTACTAATAAACCTGCAATTATTCGACCCGTAGAATCCGCAGTTCCGGCGGTGAATTGAGCGGCGATACCGGGAGCATCTGGTGTTTGACAAAAAGCTTTTTTTTATAGTACAATACGCGAGTTTTTAAGCTCGCATTATAATGCAATACGGTTCACTTAATATTGTTTGAAGAGAGGAACGAAGGAAACAATAGTATCTATTTTTGATAATTGTTACCGCCGGGATCGTCTGAAGTAAACCCTATTGCATATCGTGTCCTGTCGATTGACTAAAATTGGTTTTTGTGATAGTAATCGATCGACAATGAGATCGAAAGAAACAGAATTTTTAGGGTCTTGCTCAAAGCCCGCCGCACAAAATCGACGCGCGCTATTCAGTGGCAAACAGGCGCTCTCCCAGGGCTGTAAGGAACCACAGCAGCCGAATTCGCCACCAACTCAATCTCCCCCTTAGCATTAATTATCCAGCCTTGAGCCTCCACAATCGGCTGCTTCACGGCCTCAAAATTATGCTCGCTGCTGACTCGTTCCCTGGGACTAGGGGGCAAACCGCCGCGCCCGGTGATGACAAACCGACTTGTCCTTTGGCCTCTAGTTTGACAAGTTTGTGCAGGTGCCGGGGGAACTCCGAGGATTTCTGGTTGATTTAATCCTTTTACGGGGTCAGTATCGGGTGTTCTGAGTTCGACATTGCCGTCAATTCCTAATTCTGAACTGGCGTCGATGTCGCTGTCTAAAGATTGAAAAACGCCTTCGGCAGTAATGATAATATTTCCGCCTTGGCCTCGGACTGCGTTGGCGCGGATGTCGCTATTTTCTAAAGCAGCTACAGCCCCAGCTTCGATATTAATATTGCCGCCAGTCGCAGTTCCAGACGCATTAGTAGTAATTTGACTGTTACGACGCATTTGCAAATTTCCAGTTTGCAAGGTGATGTTGCCAAAGTTTCCGGCTTGAGTTGTGGCTGATATCGTGCCATTATTTAAACGAATTGAGTCTGCCGCAACTCTCAAATTTCCGGCCGCTCCTTTGCCGTCCGCACTGACAGTAACTTTAGCTCCATCTCTAACTATTAACTGGCCGGTTATAATATTTAAATTGCCGCCTGCACCTGCGGAATCTTTCCCCGTACTAGCAAATAGTCCGCTAGCGGCACCTTCATTGTTACCGACGATGTTTGTATTGAATAGCGAGGCTCGATCGGGGAAGTTGTGATCGCTCCCAGAGAGAACAATTTTATCAGCAGCATTCACTGTCAAATTACCAGCTTGACCGCTGCTGCGAGTTGTGGCGATCGCCTGTCCGCCACCACGAGCTTCAAAGATATTGGAGTTAATGGTGATATTTCCCCCAAGATATTCGTTCTGGGTTTGAGAGTTAACAACCGCTCCATCTGAAACTCGAAAAATATTAGTATTAATTGTAATGTCTCCACCTCTGCCACCAGCCCCTGGTTCTGTTGGAGCTAGCAAAGCACTAGATGAGTTATCTGAACCTACCCCATCAACAGTAACGAAATCAGCAGCATTCACTGTAATATTTCCAGCTCGCCCCTGCCCTTCTGTTCTGGTAACAATAACACCACCATTTGCGATCGACAGAGAGCCAGTGGTGACGCGAATATTTCCACCTTCACCGACTCCTGTTCTTTTGACACTGCTGAACAAACCGCTGGATTGTTGGAATTGAAGCACTTCGCCAGATGCGTAAATAATTTCCTGTAACGGCCCCAATCCATCCAAAACAGTATCGTTGCGGACGTAAATCTCGACATTTCCTGCATTGCCGCGTCCTTGAGTGCTAGCTGTAATCACAGCACCGTTTGTGACGAAAAGGGAACCAGTCGAGATGTTAATATTTCCTCCATTACCCACTGCTTCGTTAGCTTCCGCTCTGCTGTAAACGCCGCTGAGGTTGCCGTTAGTATCCGCACCCTCAAAGGAGCTGACATTGCGAATACGAATGTTAACATTGCCGGCATTTCCCTCTCCTAATGTGCTGGCTTTTACTTGAGCTCCATTAGTTAAAGAAAGTGTTTCGGCTGTGATATTAATATCACCCCCTTCACCAACAGCTTCGACTGTCACCAGATTGTACGCACCGCTGGGTACATCGCTGTTACCGACTCCATCAAAAGTGATAGCCCCCGTCGCATTAACATTAATGTCTCCCGCCAAGGCATCAGGCGCACCCAATATTTCCGCTATCCCCGCCTGCAGTTTACTTCCTTCTGAAAAATTCAAGTTATGAGTGTTGACAACTATATCCCCGCCACCTCCAGCGCGTACATTCACGTCAGCGCCGTTTGTGAGAGATATATTGGCTCTGGCTATCTGCGCCGGAAAATTTAAACTCACATTGTTACCGAAGGCATTCAGCCCGACAGTTTCCCCTGCTGAAACGGCCGCGAGTTCGACTCGGCCGCCCGGTGCCAAGATTTTTCCGCCGTCGAATCTCACATCGCCGCCGGCAAGTATCAGACTGTTGCCCGATCGCACTTGCAATCCGTCGGTCGATCGATTTACTATACTTCCAGAAGACTGTCCGTATTGCAGGCCCAGAGGCACGCTAACGATTAACAAAGGCGTATTTTGTCGAGCAAAAGTCGCAGAGAAATTCGCCCCACCGCCAAAATCTACAGCATTCGCCGTAGTCGCCAAAAACGAACCGCCAATATCTAACGAAGCATTCGGGCCAAAAATAATCCCGTTAGGATTGAGCAAAAATAGATTTGCAGCCCCGTTAGCCTTCAACTCGCCGTCAATATTAGAAATCGAGCCGCCGGTAACGCGGGTAAAAATATTTTGAATGTCTGCGGAATTGTTGAAAACAGCCGTGTTTCCCGTCAAAACCGAAAATTCTCGAAAACTGTGAAATAGGTTGCTTCCGGCTGTCGTACCGCCCTCTATCGAGCTGTTTTTGCCGCTGACTGTCACAGTAGAATTGACTGGCAGCGTGGCATCGGGGACGATTTGGGCTATGCTGGGGGTTATGCTGGGGGCGATCGGGTTAAAGCTACAAAATATTATACTGAACCATAATTTGCGAGTTCTCAGTTTCATTAATTAACTATTTTTAAATTAACCTTAAATTGTACTGTTTGGTGTGTTAATTGTATATAGAAATTTTGGCGGGACTTTGATTTTTTTTATAAACCGCGAAGACGCAAAGGACGCGAAGGAAGAAAAGAGAAAAAGCGTTAGATTTTTTTAGCAATATGAAAGGCGGAAAGATAGGAAGCTTTGATGCTGTGGCCGCAGTTTTTTTCTAGCGCTTCTCCCAAATTTGCTAACAAAGAATTTCTATTCTCTTCTTTCGCGTCCTTTGCGTCTTCGCGGTTCGTTCAAATTACTTATATTAAAATGCGAAATTATGCTTGAGTTTCTGCTTCAGTAAAAATAGGCGGCCACAGTTGACAAATTGGCAATTCCCAACCGGGAAAAAGTTCGGCTACTGTTAAAACATCTTCGTTTCCCAATACAATAGTTTCGCATTCCTGACGGTACTTTTGTGAGAACCGCTATATTGGAGCGATATTTTACTCTGAAAACCGCAGATTTTCAGCAGATGTAACGCGGATAAACGGAGATGATTTTAAGAAAATTTGGTTGCGAATGCCGTGGGTTTCTTGGAGATTGAAGAATTGTCTGCGACTGACTGCTGTTTGATTATTCTTTTGCAGAAAAGGAGTTGCCGCAGCTACAGCTTTGGGCTGCATTGGGATTGTGGAACCGGAAACCTCCGCCCATCAAGTCTTCTGAATAATCTAAGGTTAGTTGATTGAGATATTTTAAGTGCTGGGGGTCGATCGCTACTTGAATTCCCTCGGACTCGTATACAGTGTCTTCTGGGCTGGCGGCATCGTCAAATGCCATTGTATAGGATAAACCGGAGCAGCCGCTCGATTCTACGCCCAGACGAAATAAAGCATTGCGGTTTGAATGTTTTGACTTGAGGCGCTTTACTTCTGTGGCTGCTGTTGGGCTCAGATTAATCATGATTGGTTATTAGTTATTGGTTATTGGTTACTGGTTACTGGTTACTGGTTACTGGTTACTGGTTACTGGTTATTGGTTACTGGTTATTAGTTACTGGTTATTGGTTACTGATTATTGGTTACTGATTTGTGCGAATAACAAATAACAAACAACAAATAACAAATAACAAACAACAAATAACAAATAACAAACAACAAATAACAAATAACAAATAACAAATAACCAGTTAATCAGTTACTTGGCTTTTTCGGTGCGGGCGTAATCGTCTTGAAAGCGGATAATATCATCTTCTCCGAGATATTCGCCGTTTTGTACTTCAATTAAAATCAGGGGAATAACTCCGGGGTTTTCCAAGCGGTGAGAAATGCACTGAGGAACGTAGGTAGATTGATTTGTAAACAAAACTTGTTCTGTTTCGCCGCAGGTAACTTTTGCGGTACCGCAAACTACGATCCAGTGTTCGCTGCGGTGGTGGTGCATTTGCAGGCTGAGGCGGTGTCCGGGTTTAACTTCGATTCGCTTAATTTTATATCCAGGGCCTTCTTCTAGGGTGGTAAACGAGCCCCAAGGGCGCAATTCTGTAGCGGCTATTCCGTTGGATGCTGCTGATGCCAGCAGAGTAGATATTTGAGAAATTTCTTGAGTTTGAACCATGATTTTGACTCCTTGAGGATTGCTTTCTGAATCCTTTGGTAAACGACGTTGGGTTTTGAGGGCAGCTAATTTGTTGTTAAAATCGCAGCCCACCCGCGCGGACGAGTTAGCGAACTGTACAGTTTTACCGAGAAATCTTATCAGCCCGATCGACCTGCCTTAACAACCATAGCAAAATTACCCTAGCTACTGTCACCCGGTATGCGATCGAATTTACCAATCTACATCAACTCTTCACAGAACTTACGCATTTCAACGTAATTGTGATTAGTCACGCAGTCAAGGCTACGTACATAATCTCACAATTGCTGTGGATTTAACAAGGGCGATCGCGCCCAGGCCCCGCAAGCTACTGCTTTTTTTCACATCAAAGGACGGTTAACTCGAATCAATTTACCACTCAAAGTATTCAGGGTAGAAATAGCATCATTAATTCGCGTTGCCAGCCTTTCAAAATTCGGGTCTTCCGTGCAAACAACAATACCACTATGGTCAGAGTTTTGAAGGTGTAATCGCATGAAATGACGGCGATTTCGCGTTAAAACTGTTCGGTAATTGCTTGCAGCAAAAGCTAACACATCTTCGTCAGGAATTTGAAGATTTGCATTCCCTGCTTCCCTCGCTGTTAATACATCGTGACCCAAAGCCCGTAATAATTCTACGACTGCTAGCGGGAAGTTTTCATCTGTGTAAAAACGTGCCAACTTTTAATAAACCTCGCTTTCTTCCATAACTTCATCATTTTCTTTAATTGCCTGTTCAATTTCCTCTGGATAAGCATCAGCATAAGCCCAAGCATTTACCAAGTCAGCGGCGGTTAGATCGGGAAATGATTCTAGGATGATACCATCGGAAGCACCTAAACGTCGATCGCACACCAGTGACCAAACTGGTATGCGAGTATTGCCAACACAGGCATCGCCGCCACACACGCCGGGAGTCTTTTTAATGCCTAGAGAACCGTTGGTTAAAGTTTGAAGTAAAATTTCTATAGCGGCTGCTTTGTCGGCTGAATTTAAGGAGGCTAGATCGATTTTTAATTGGGTGAGTGTCATTATTTACTATCCCGTTTTTACAGATAGAATATTCTAGCTAAATTATAACGTAATAGGACTTACGCATAGCCCCAGAAACCGGGTTTTTTACAAAAAAACTTCGTTACTGTACACAGATTCGGTAAAAACCCGGTTTCTTTGTCGGAGTCAGTAAGTCCTGAACTTTACTCTATCGGAAAACCAGGAATCAGTCGCTCTATTTCTACCATCAGTTCCATAGTTTCTTTGAGCGCCACCACCACCTTTTGATAGTGCAGCACATCATCAAAGGACAAAGTGCGTTTGGCTTTTTTGCGGTCTTTCAGCCATTTTTCCAACACCTGATAACCGCCAATTTTAAACTCCCAAACTTCGGATGCGATGCCTTCAAGATAGTGGGTTTTGTTAATGTAAACTCGTTGTCCTGCGAGTTTATAGGTAACTTCGGTAACGGCATTGTCACCATCGCCATTCATTTTAATAATCAGCTTGTTCAGCGGTTGGGAAAAATTGCAGACAATGTATTGCTTAAAGCTATGCACTGACAATCATAACTTGTTCTCTGGTTGCCATTGCTAAAATGGCTAAAACTTTGGGAGCTAAAGGCTTCAAATCTGCCAAGCGATTGGATGGTGCTTGCAGAACAATGACCGCAATATCGAACTGTGGGAATTTTTGTGCATAGCGATCGCCCTTAACTACAATCTACGAAATATTCTCATAATAGCGTTGAATATTATCTGCAAAAACCGGAACTTCTTCCCTCAACCTGACAAGTAATTCATCAACAGTCAGGGGTGGATTTTTCAAATCCTCAACTTGTTTGCTGACTACATTAGCCATCTAATCCGGTGCAACCTCATAAAGACGATTCAGAAAAACATCGGGGTGCATAGCTGTAATTCCCCAAGTATTTAAAGACTCTCGTGGAAAATCTCTCAGGTTGGATGTAACAATAACTTGAGCTTTAGCAACTACCGCAGCCGCAGAGACATGGCGATCCCCTGGATCGTTAGTCATCTGTTGAATCAAATTCTCTGGAACTTCAACCATTGCATTAGGAAAAGCTGCCTTAAGTGCAGCCTCAAAACGCGCCGCCCTCTCACTTTTCATCCTTCCAGTATTAACAAGATTGCGAGTTGCACCGTCTAAAATTTCTTGCGACCAATATAAATCATACAACCCAATCTCCGCAGCACGAAATAGCGTATCGCGCAAGTGCATAGGAAATATCACGCAGGAATCCAAAACAACAGGATAAGGAATCAACCTGCTAGCTGTATACTCTGGTCTCATGCAATTCCTCTTCTTGGCTAAACTCAGCTAATTCCTTGAGAATTTCACGGCGCTTAACACTACGCTGCTGTTTGTATGCGATCGCACTTGCCAAACTAATCCGTCGCTGATTTCCTACTTTTCCATAGGCAATTTCCCCATCATCGAGCAATTTGACCACAAATTCTGGCGACACATTCAGCAAACTAGCAGTTTCTTCAACAGTCATATCTTGCTCAATTGGCACTAAAGATACTGCTTTACCAGCCGCCATCAAATGTGTGGCTTGACACAACAATTGATAGAGAGATTCAGGAACTGCGATTTCTTCCCCGCCCACTTCCACAAGTTTTACTTTTAATGTCTCAGAATCACCATTTTCTATCTTGAGAGATAGCATTTTATCCAACAACTTGATAGCTATTGTTTCTGCTTCTGTCGGCAAAACCGGATCTAGGAGTATTTTTTGCCCGTTCATGAAAATGTTTCCTGAATAAGTTTAATGGTATTATAATAATGATGCAAGATGTCAGTTGACATCCTAATTATTTCTCTCCCTTCTCTGACTCTGCGTTCTCTGCGTTCTCTGCGGTAAAAAAATCATTCCAATCTAGACGCGCTAATAATTAGATATTTTTTCAGCATAAATATTTAGCCCAGAGTTCCTGACACTTAACTCATCGGTTATAAATATTTTTGCACGATCGATCGCACCAGCAATAATTTTTTCCTGCATCTACCCAATGCAGTAAATCTATATATAATACATCATACTAGATCGATCGTCATCCCGCGCTCTGCTCTAGATCGCAATTTTTTGATCACTTTGAGAGACTTATCCAAATGAATAGCAACGGACTGCCAGCAAAACAAGGCCTTTACGATCCGCAGTTCGAGCACGACGCTTGCGGAGTCGGGTTCATCGTACACATGAAAGGAAACAAATCCCACGAAATCGTCGAACAGGGACTAACAATCCTGCTGAACCTCGACCACCGGGGGGCCTGCGGCTGCGAACCCAACACCGGAGACGGAGCGGGAATTTTGATGCAAGTGCCGCACAAATTCATGAAAAAAGTAACGGCGGCCCTCAACATCCAACTTCCAGAAGCCGGCGAGTACGGAGTTGGCGCGATTTACTCATCGCCAAATCAGACGGAACGGGAAAACGGCCAGCGCATATTTGAGGAAATCGCGGCAGAAGAAGGCCAAGAAGTGCTCGGCTGGCGCGAAGTTCCCACAGACAACTCATCCCTCGGTGACACCGCCAAATCTAGCGAACCCTTCATGCAGCAAGTGTTCCTCCGGCGCGCCGCAGGTATCGACGAGGCTGCCTTCGAGCGGAAACTGTACGTCATCCGCAAACGCGCTCACAACGCCATCCGCAGGACGGAAGTAGACCCCTATTGGTATAATTCCACACTCTCCTGCCGGACGATCGTCTATAAAGGTATGTTAATGCCCGTGCAAGTGGGAGATTACTATCCCGAACTGCACGACCCCGACATGGAAAGCGCTCTAGCCCTAGTTCACTCGCGCTTCAGCACCAATACTTTTCCGAGCTGGGAACGATCGCACCCTTACCGGTACATCGCCCACAACGGCGAAATCAACACCATGCGCGGCAACATCAACTGGATGCACGCGCGGCAATCCTTGTTCGAGTCGGAGTTGTTCGGAGACGATTTAAAGAAAATCCCGAATTTAATCAACATCGAAGGTAGCGACTCGACAATCTTTGACAACGCTTTGGAATTGCTATATTTGGCCGGGCGTTCTTTACCCCACGCCGTAATGATGATGATTCCCGAACCTTGGACGGCCCACGAGTCCATGAGTGACGAGAAAAAAGCTTTCTACGAATACCATTCCTGCTTGATGGAACCTTGGGACGGCCCAGCTTCCATAGCATTTACCGATGGTACATCGATCGGCGCAGTGCTCGATCGCAACGGTTTGCGCCCTTCCCGCTACTGCGTCACCAAAGACGACTTAGTAATTATGGCATCCGAAGCCGGAGTTTTGCCGATCGCCCCAGAAAGAATCCTATCAAAAGGCCGCCTGCAACCGGGGCGGTTGTTCCTAGTAAATACTGAGGAAGGCCGCATCGTTTCTGACGAAGAAATTAAGACCAAAATCGCCACAGAACACCCGTACCGCCAGTGGATTGACCAGCACATGGTCGAGATTGCCAAACTCCCAGATGCGCCAGCAGTCGCAGAATCCGACCCCGAAACATTGATCCAGCGCCAAATGGCCTTTGGCTACACCTTTGAAGAACTGCGGTTGCTGTTAGCGCCGATGGCAACAAACGGCGTGGAAGCTGTCGGGGCGATGGGCGCGGATACGCCGCTAGCCGTGCTTTCCAACAGACCAAAGCTGCTTTACGAATACTTCCAGCAACTGTTTGCTCAAGTTACCAATCCGCCGATCGATTCGATCCGCGAAGAAATTGTCACTTCTGCCGAAACGACGATCGGCGCTGAAGGCAATTTGCTCAAACCGCAACCGGAAAACTGTCATTTAATCGAACTGAAAACACCAATTCTCAGCAATGAAGAATTGGCCAAACTCAAACAGGTAAATACAGGTAATTTCCGCTCTACTACACTGCCAATTTTGTTCGACCCAAAAACCGGAGTAAAAGGTCTAGAACAGGCATTAGAAGATGTATTTGCAGCCGCAGATAGCGCGATAGCCTCTGGGGTGAATATCATCATTTTGAGCGATCGGGGTATCAGTCCAGACAAAGCCCCAATTCCGGCGCTGCTGGCAGTTGCGGGCCTGCACCACCACTTGATCCGTCAAGGTACGCGCACGCGGGCGGGACTCGTTCTCGAATCCGGCGAACCGCGAGAAGTGCACCATTTTGCAACTTTAATCGGCTATGGTTGCGGTGCAATTAATCCCTATTTGGCCTTCGAGACGATCGCCGATTCGATCAAACAAGGTTTGCTGCTAAATGTCGATTACAAAACAGCTTGCAAAAATTACATCAAAGCCGCCACCAAAGGCGTGACCAAAGTTGCCTCAAAAATCGGGATTTCCACAATTCAAAGTTATCGCGGCGCGCAGATTTTTGAAGCAATTGGCTTGAACAAATCCGTAGTCGATAAATACTTTGCTTGGACAGCTTCCCGGATTGAAGGTGTAGACTTGGAAGTCATCGCCCGAGAAGCAATTTTGCGCCACACCCACGCCTTCCCCGAACGCCCCAGCAGCGGACATACTCTCGATGTCGGCGGCGAATATCAGTGGCGAAAAGAAGGCGAGGCGCATTTGTTTAGCCCGCAGACAATTCACGCGCTACAACAAGCAGTTCGCGAAGGAAGTTACCCGCTTTTCCAAAAGTATTCCGCCCTGGTAAACGAACAAAACCAGCAGCATTTTACCTTGCGCGGTTTGTTGCAATTCAAGCAGCGGGAATCAATCCCGATTGAGGAAGTCGAACCCGTAGAATCTATTCTCAAACGCTTCAAAACTGGGGCGATGAGTTACGGTTCAATTTCCCAAGAAGCCCACGAATCTTTGGCTGTAGCGATGAACCGCATTGGTGGTAAATCGAACACTGGTGAAGGCGGCGAAGATCCGGAAAGATATACTTGGACAAACGATCGCGGCGACTCGAAAAACAGCGCGATCAAACAAGTTGCTTCCGGGCGTTTCGGCGTTACCAGCTTGTATCTTTCCCAAGCCAAGGAACTGCAAATCAAGATGGCGCAGGGGGCAAAACCCGGAGAAGGCGGACAGTTACCGGGTAAAAAAGTATACCCGTGGATTGCGAAAGTACGGAACTCGACTCCTGGTGTGGGTTTGATTTCGCCTCCTCCTCACCACGACATTTATTCGATCGAGGATTTGGCCGAATTGATTCACGACTTGAAAAATTCCAACCGGGAAGCGCGGATTAGCGTCAAATTGGTGTCGGAAGTGGGAGTCGGGACGATCGCCGCTGGGGTTGCGAAGGCCCACGCCGATGTGGTATTGATTTCCGGCTACGACGGCGGTACCGGCGCATCGCCACAAACTTCGATCAAACACGCGGGATTACCTTGGGAGTTGGGATTGGCCGAAACTCATCAAACTTTGGTACTCAATAATCTCCGCAGCCGGATTGTTGTCGAAACCGACGGACAAATGAAAACAGGCCGCGATGTAGCAATTGCTGCCTTGCTTGGTGCGGAGGAATTCGGATTTGCTACCGCGCCGCTGGTGACATTGGGCTGCATCATGATGCGCGTATGTCACCTGAACACTTGCCCGGTGGGTGTTGCAACCCAAGATCCGCTGCTGCGGAAAAACTTTACCGGCGATCCGGATCACACGGTAAACTTTATGACCTTCGTCGCCCAGGAAGTCCGGGAAATTATGGCGCAGTTGGGTTTCCGCACGCTGAATGAAATGGTGGGGCGGACTGATGTTTTGGAACCTCAGCAAGCTGTGGCGCATTGGAAAGCTAAGGGTTTGGATTTCTCGAAAATCCTTTACCAGCCGGATGTTGGGGCGGATGTCGGGCGCTACTGTCAGATGGCGCAGGATCACGGGTTGTCCAAGTCGATGGATATCAGTGTACTGCTGGATTTGTGCAAAGGTGCGATCGAAAACGGCGAAAAAGTGCACGCCAAACTGCCGATTACCAACATCAACCGCGTTGTCGGCACAATTCTCGGCAACGAAATCACCAAACGCCACTGGGAAGGTTTACCCGACGACACGGTGCACCTGCACTTCCAAGGTAGCGCTGGGCAAAGCTTTGGCGCATTCGTACCCAAGGGAGTCACCCTGGAGCTCGAAGGCGAAGCTAACGACTATTTGGGCAAGGGCCTCAGCGGCGGCAAGATTATCTTGTATCCGTCGCCAGCTTCTACCTTTGTCGCAGAGGAAAATGTGATTGTCGGCAACGTGGTGCTTTACGGAGCCACCGCTGGTGACGTTTTCATCCGGGGGATGGCGGGCGAACGTTTTGGGGTGCGTAACTCCGGCGTGAATGCAGTAGTTGAAGGTGTGGGCGATCACGGTTGCGAGTACATGACTGGCGGCAAGGTTGTAGTTTTGGGTGAAACCGGGCGCAATTTTGCAGCGGGAATGAGTGGCGGTGTTGCTTATATTTTGGATGAGGCGGGGGATTTTGCTACTCGCTGCAATATGTCGATGGTGGATTTGGAAAAATTGGAGGATGTTGAGGAGATTGCTGATTTGCGGCTGATGCTTCAAACTCATGTTGATTTGACTGGAAGTGCGAAAGCGTCGAAGGTTTTGGCAAATTGGGATGCGATGCTGCCGGTGTTTGTGAAGGTGATGCCGCGGGATTACAAGCGGGTGTTGCAGGCCATTGAAAGGGCGATCGCATCGGGTTTAAGCGGTGATGATGCGCTGACGGCTGCGTTTGAAGAAAATGCTCGCGATGTCGCCCGAATTGGCGGCAGTTAGGGTTTAAAATGAAGTCTAAAAAGGGGTTGAAGCCCCTTTTTAGACTCACACTACCTATGCCGCGTATTCGGTTTTTATAGGTTTAGTGCAATACACTCACTGGTAATAGTACGAGCAACTTTGAGAATTCCATGATTAGAATTCCCAGGAACAACAGGGTATTAGCCGAGCGTAAAATTTTGTTAATAGACTTGGATGGAACTTTAACAAATACCGCAGATATCGCATTGAAAGCCATGAAAGATGGGCAGCAGCAAACAGATTTAGCACGGATTGAAATCTTTGAGGGTGCTAGAGAATTTATTTCCGAAGCAACAGGTCTGGGATTTCAGTGTATTATTGTCTCTGATTCGCATCCCAAATATGTCAATACAATTGTCAAAGAGTATTTTAGTAATGTTTCTCCACTGTCGCTTGCAGATAAACCTAATACCTTAAAGACTCTTAATTTTTTGCGTTCGCAAAACATAGAAATTTCCGATAGCAATTGTTACGTGCTTGGTGACTCTTGGTTAGATATTGAACTGGGTCGAGGACTAGGAGTACCAACAGTCTTAACTGCATTCTATGAAGCAACAAATTTAGAGATTAGAGACGGGATTGGTGATTATGTTAAAAACATTAAGAGCGGTTCTACATACTACGCTGAGAGTTATGATGAGATCCTAAATATTCTGAGGAATCCTTTGCAGAATTTGCTGTGCTTGGAAGCTGGTTGCAGGGGTGCGATAAGTTACTTAGCAAGGAAACCGCGTCGTGATGACTTTCTGGCAGGAAGCTTCACTGCTCACAGAATTTTGGCTAGGCAGTCTCAGGGTGAGTGCGATAAATACCATACTACGGAGAAATACTTCGAGTTCAATCGGGCGGATAGAAGCAGAGAGTTATTATTTACACTTCGGGATTCTGTCATAACTTATGTAGACCGTATCCTAGAGCAAAGATCCTTTTCATGGGATATATTTACCTATGTGCCGGACAAGCAGACAACGCAACCAGCGAATAAAATGGGGGAATTGTTTGACCTCATTGTTGAACTTGTTGGACAGAGGACAGCCTCATTGAACTGCCTCAGTATATTTGAGTGGAATGAGGGGGTGGATTCTTCAACTCGCAGACAACCTTCAGCAGGCGATCGGCGGAGGTTCGTGCGTAGTAACCTTATCTTGCAGGATGGAGTGAATGTCAATGGCAAAAATGTCATAATAATTGATGATCAGTACACTACTGGAGCTACAGCAGATGCTCTGGCAGAGAACCTACGTGCTAGAGGAGCAAAGAATATTCTATTTATTGCTTTGTTTCATCTGATAACACCTGTGAACAGTAGTAAACTCTGTCCTAAGTGTGTAGTAAATGGCCTGAATAAACAACTACAAGTAAAGATAAATAGGGAAACTGGTAGTAAGTTTTATTCCTGCGTTTTGCCTAGATATGGTGGCGATGGATGCGGATACACGGAGAACATAGTATGAAACGAAATTCGGAACTAAGCTTGATTATTCTCGCATTCTCTCTTCTCAAGGGAGTCGGGGCTGTATTTGTCAAGAAAAGTCTGGTTACTATACAAAATAGTTACCATTATTGGTCAAGTGCGAATGCTAATGCTAGCCTTACTAAACTTCTAGCATTGGTGGGAAAAAAGTATTCAGCTTTAGAAATTGAAAAAGCTATTTCTCAAGCTGAGGATATACTAGCTGAATGTGAATCTCATCAAATTGGTTTCACTTCTGTTGTAGATGCAAACTATCCTAAGAAGCTTTTGGATTTAAAAGATCCTCCACCGATAGTTTTTTTTAGGGGAAACCTATCTTTACTAGATAAAGATGTAGTTACTCTAATTGGGACAAGGAAGCCAAATGAAAATGGCAAAATAATTGCCGAACGAGTTGGTAGATATTTTTCCTCAAGAGGTTGGGTGATCTGTAATGGTTTAGCTGATGGCATAGACACTTTTTCAATTCTAGATCGTGACAACAATTGCTTTGCAGAGGTAATCGGAGTGGTAGGCAGTGGATTAGCTAAACCCTCTTTCCGATCTTTGCCAAAGCAGTCGGAAATTAATATTGAACGCATCTTGACAAATGGTGGGCTTGTTGTCTCTGAAATTCCTCCTTTGAAGAAGCAAGATACTTTTTCGGTTGTGAAATCTTGTCGAATTCAAGCAGGGCTTGGAGCAGGTTTGATTCTTATCCAAAGTTCTATTGACGGAGGCTCACGTTTCACTGTGAAAGCTTCTGTTGAGTCTAACAGACCCTTGGGAATCATACATCCTGTGGAAACAGATATGCACCGGGATGATTATAGTGCTAATATAAAAATCATTAAATATGGGATTCAAGGGTTAAATGAGTTTGTAGAGTTAAAAAACAGCAAAAACTCCAGCTCTAAAATTGTGGTTTTATTAACTAAACAGTCATATCCCGTGCTTGAATCAGCTCTAAAAGAGGAGAAGATGTCAAACTTATTGCTCACTATGTAGAAGTAATTTTCTACTAATGCGGTTAACTTCGGAGAAACAATTAAACAAATATTCCGACATAGAATTTATGAGCTGTGAATTTGAGGACGACTAATGTTACATATTGAATTTGACGGGCATTTTACCTGTTTGATTAAGTTGATTCCCGATTAACAGGTTAACAGAGGAGGATATAAAGTATCAGCTTTATTCAGATGTCATCTTGCTGTGCAACCTTCCAGAAGAAGGACTTTATGCCGGCGATATCGGTACAGTTTTAGAACAGCATCACGTTGAGGGACTAGAAACAGGTTATAGCGTTGAGTTTTTCGATCTGTTGGGAAACACAGTAGCAGTTGCGACACTACCTGGAAGTTATTTGCGATTTAATGGAGCGATCGCAACCGATCGCAATTGAACTCACCCTCGAATTGCTGTTGCCCCACCCGTTTGATATAATGTTGTTAATAGATACATGACATCCGATAATTCTACTCAGACAGTCACAATTTATAAAGCTCCCCAGCCAGGGTTAGCGCAAAAATTATTGCGAGATGGTTTTCAGCCAGCAGACTTTCCAAACAATCCACCCTACGAAAATGGCAAGTGCTACTTCGCAGCCCCCGATTCGAGAAGTCTGGCTGAAGAATATAACAATCATTACCAGCAAGGAATATTGGAGGTGATAATAGACAAGCAAACCTACGAGATAACCTTTAAGCCACTGGAAAAATTCTATCAGGGCGGCCCAAGTATTGAACTAGCAATCCCGCACAATCTTTTTCCCCTTTTGAATCAGTTTCCGAGAATCCTAAAACAGCAATAGTTGACTATGAATCAAGAATTTTGGAACTCGATCGAGTCCAAGTATCCACTTGGAAAACTAATATACGGCAAAGTTGAATTTCATGCACCTTTTGGAGTGTTTGTCAATCTTGGTGATGCAGAAGTAAAAGGACTTATTCAAATTTCCGACTTTCTCGATACCGGATCGATGACAGCAGAAATGTATCCCGATATTGATTCGCCTGTTGGTGCTGTTGTCATTGGCTACACTAAAGACGATCGCAAACAAGTTTGGTTGAGCGTGAAACCCAGTGTTCTACAAAAATCCCTTGTCAAGTTAAAAATTCCTGTGGCAAGTCAGCTATAATACTCATTTATTTTAGTCTATAATAAGCCTATGCCCAAGCTAGACATCATCCACTACGCTGTCAAAAACGCACTGATCAAAGACGGCTGGACGATTACTGACGATCCCTATGTAATTCAGTATCGCAGAACAACGCTGTACGCCGATCTCGGTGCGGAACAACCCATTGCTGCTGAACGGCCGGGACAGAAACTTGTAGTTGAAGTGAAAAGCTTTATCGGTGCGTCAAAAATACAAGATTTAAAAGAAGCTCTCGGTCAATAGGACATCTATCTTTACTTGTTAGAGGAAACTGCACCCGATCGCAAACTTTACGTCGCAGTTAGTGCGATCGCATATAAAACCTTCTTCACTCAAGATGCGATTCAATTAATTGTAAACAGACACCAACTTCCGCTAATTGTCGTCAATACAGAAGTAGAGGAAATTGTGCAATGGATAAACTAACTGAGTATCCCAAGCTAATCAAACGGATTTTAACCGAGTATGTAGAATTGTCTAATCGCCATCCCCAACCAGACATCGAAACATTCTTAATTACCGACGAAGAAAACGGTCATTATATGTGGATGAATCTGGGCTGGCAAAAGGGAGAACGTATTACCGGGATGACTGTTTACGTTCGGATTCGCGATGGTAAATTCTGGATCGAAGAAGACTGGACAGAAGATGGGATTGCAACGGATTTGGTGCGTGCAGGGGTTCCCAAGGAAGATATTGTGTTGGCATTTCACGAGCCTGGAATGCGACAGTACACAGATTTTGCAGTAGTTTCCTAGTAATTTATCAAACTTTGAATTGCTGTTGACCCACCCCTTTGATATAATGTTGTTACTAGATTGTAGAATAGCAATCAAAAAAAAGAGATCATTATGACCGTCGAACAAGCCATTTTGGAAAATGTGAAGGTCTTATCGCCAGACCAACAACAAGAAGTCTTAGCTTTCATCAAATTCTTGCAGTCCGATAAATGGGAAGATATCTATAAAGGACGCTTCAAAGAAATGCAACAAAAAATTCGTCAAAACACTGATATCGATCCCGATGATGACCCCACTGAAACTGTCATCGAAGGGATTCAGCAAGGCTTCCATGAGGCAATTACCGGACAAACTCTCCCCTTGTCTCAACTGTGGGATGGCATCGATGACAATTGAGCGACAACCGATCCAAATTGAACTCACCCCCCGATTTCAAAGAGACTTGCGAAATTTAGGCAAACGCTATCGCAACATTCGCAAAGATATTCAGCCTGTAATCGAACAACTTCAAGCGGGGGAACTTCCGGGCGATCGCATTCCGGGAATGGAGTACGAAATTTTCAAAGTCAGAATTAAAAACAGCGACATTCAAAAAGGCAAAAGTGCTGGCTACCGTGCTATTTATTACCTCAAAACTAGCGATTCGATCGTTTTGGTGACTATCTATTCTAAATCAGACCTATCAGACATCGCCGCCGAAACAGTTCGAGAAATTTTAGCCCAATACGAGCAAAAATTTCCTGAATCAGAATAATTATGAACTATCGACTTTATTCGGATGTCATCTTGCTGTGCAACCTTCCAGAAGAAGGACTTGATACCGGCGATATCGGTACAGTTGTGGAACAGCATCACGTTGAAGAACTAGAAACAGGTTATAGCGTTGAATTTTTCGATCTGTTTGGAAATACTGTAGCAGTTGCGACGCTACCTGGAAGTTATTTGCGATCGCCCACAAGTGCAGACCGACCTACAGTTAGACTGGTTAATAGTTTGGCTGCGTAAGTAGAGGCAATTGTGGAAGGGATAAATTAACAAATTAAAGCCACTCGAATAAAATGACAAAAAAAGGTGCAATAAGTGGCAGACCCTTCAATCCATCAAAAGCGGGCGGAAAAATTCTCAACTTATCTTATCAAAATGTTAAAATTACTGATAAAGGCGTTTCCTTAGTTGAAGCTCATGTTCGCAGATTTAATCCAGTTGGTGAAGCTGAGCTAAAAATGGTAGAAAGGTTAAGAAGTATCGCTACTCAAACCCTTGTTGCTGAGCCTGTTGATTTACGCTTCTATACTCACGAGTTGCGCGAGTATCTGAGGTATAAAAAACTAGGCTATCCAACGGGACAGCCAACAAACCCCGACGATGCTTATGAACTTTGGAACAATGCTCATACAGCTACTCTTGAAGATTATAAATTAAAAGAAGGATTCGGTATTTTATTTCATCCAAGCGTAGAGGACTTTTAATGAAAAACCTAACTCAATTAACCCAGCTAGAATTAGTGCTGCTGGAATTAGTAGCTAAAGGTCAAGGAAAGTGGAGTTGGTACGAACTCGCCAATGCACTTTCTCGTCGAGATGTACCGCGAGAACCTGACATGATGGTGGTCTTAAAAAAGCTGGCTGCTGATGGCTTTGTTAAACGATATATCGAAACAGGTTCGCCGCGCGACAGATGGGAATTGACAGCGGAAGGGTCAATTTTGCTGACAGACGCAGCCGCAAATCGGCAGCGCGAAAGTATGCGTTATGCAATTGCGATTAAAAAAGCCAACAGCAATTATTCTGCTTACGTTCTAGATTTACCGGGATGTGCGGCAACAGGTACAACTCTCGAAGAGGTAGAACAGCAAATTAAAGAAGCAATAGTCTTGCACTTGGAAGAGTTGCGACAAGCAGGTTCGTTTATTCCTGAACCGAGGACTTTGTGCAAATATGTTGAAGTTTAACTTAGAAACTAATTTTGTAGTTTGCATTAACAATCAAGATTATCCAGTATCCTTGGAATTGCGAAAAATCTATCAGGTGATACCGGATATTCGCGCTGCGAAACATCAATATATCCGAGTTATTGATGAATCAGGCGAAGATTATTTGTATCCAGTTGCATATTTTGTGCCGCATTGCCGAAAGCCGTAGCAGCCGTATTTGCATAGCCCACCCGGCGGTTGAAACCAATTTTTTGACTTTTTAGACACTACCTGCAGTCATGATGTTGTCCGAAGGCGATCGCCCTTAAAATATTTACAAAACTAAATCTGGTATACGATTTATATCTAGCTGTTATAATAGATAAACCTGAGCATTAAAATCGCAAATGTATGACAGCAAAAATACACATCAGCAACTTGGGTAATTCCTTAGCTTTGCCAATACCAGACTATATTGTAAAATTGTTCAACCTGAAAGCAGATGATTCCGTAATTTGCAGTATAGAAAATGGAAAAATGGTCATAGAGCCTGTAAATCATAAAATTTCAAAATACACCTTAGATGAACTATTAGCAGGCGAAATAGAACCCAGCGAAGAAATCTCTTGGGGAAAACCAGAAGGAGAAGAAGTTTGGTAAACTACATCCCCGAACGAGGTCATTTCATTCGCCTCAATTTCGATCCTCAAGCAGGACACGAACAAATGGGTACTCGACCTGCACTGGTTGTGAGTCAAACTAAATTTAACCGAAAATGGGGTTTGTGTTTGTCTGTCCCATTAGCACCACACAGCGCAAAAATCCGTTTTATGTTGCCATTCCAGAAGGTGAAGCGGTGACAGGTGTAATTATGACTGATCAACTACGTTCTCTAGATTATCGCGCAAGGCAGGCAAGTTTGATTGGTGAATGTCCAGAAGATTTAGTTAAGGAAGTATTGAAACGAATTGAACCTATTTTGTTTGAAAATATGACTGTTTATGAGTAGTTAATCATCAATAATACGGTAATTGTTAAGATTGCGATCGGCGATCGCATCTAGTAACCAGGCTCTATCTGGGAACCAGTAACGACGTTTCACAGAAACACAAAGGCACAGTATGAAAGCGATTGAAACCACTGGAACAATTGACTGTCGAGGGATGCTTTGTATCGATCGCCCGTGCGGACTTTAGTCAGTTATTTTTTGCGGATTAAAGTCCGCACTACGAACCGGATATCACAGGTAAACCATCCTGAAATACCAGCAATTGTCCCGGTTGAATTTGCGTCCAAACTTCATCATCAGTCAGCGGAAAAGTAGCAATAACCGCCACGCGATCGCCTTCCTGTGTCAATTCCCGGAAATCCACAGTTACATCTTCATCGATCGAGTGCGCCCTAGCAAAAGGTGCTTGTCGCACAATATAATGCAGATTAGTAGAACAGTGTGTAAATAAATGTTCTCCATCAGAAAGTAAATAGTTAAAAATTCCGTGCGCTGCCAAAGTTTTAGTAATTTCGTTCAGAACATCGTAAATTTCCCTCAAAGCAGGCTTGTTTTGAGGGAAACTTTCTCGCAACTTTTCTAATATCAAACAAAAGGCTTTTTCGCTGTCAGTTTTGCCTACAGCTTGATAAAATCCCGCACTTTCAGGATGAAAATTTTCCAGATTACCGTTGTGAGCAAACACCCAATAGCGCCCCCAAAGTTCGCGAATAAAAGGATGGCAATTTTCCAGAGAAATTTCGCCTTGAGTAGCTTTGCGAATATGAGCAATCACGTTAGTTGAATGAATGGGATAGCGGCGCACTAATTCAGCAACCGGAGAATCAATAGCAGGTTTAGAGTCTATAAAAAGGCGACATCCCAAACCTTCAAAAAAAGCAATTCCCCAACCGTCTTGATGAACGTCAGTTCTGCCGCCTCTTGCAGAAAAACCCTCAAAAGAGAAGCAAATATCGGTTGGAACATTGCAGTTCATTCCCAGTAATTGACACATGGCTTTGACCTCTCTGGAGTTGGGATTGATGGCGCAGCTCTTGGTAGCTACAGATTGGTAATGATAGTATTATAGTATAAATTGATTTAGTTTCATAAAAAAAACAGAATAATTTGGAATTTTTAACCGCAATGCTACTGAAATAAAAACAATGGATGAATCGAAGCTATCCGGTTCGCTTGGAAGCATCTCTGGCTTTGCAAAAAGCATTTTTTTACGACTTGCGAAAGGAACCGCTGGCGGGGATTGTATAGCAAGCAACCGGGGAACCTCGCACTACAAATTCTTTCGGATAGATGCAGCCCTGCTAAGTAAGTCGGTGGGGAAAAACACAACTGTGTTAAGAAAGATAAATGAGGCTCAAACCCCAATCCCTCCTGCATTCTGTCTCCTGACTCCTGCCTCATCCCAACTACAAATATTTACGCCTTTCTACTTATTTGTCCGTTTTTTTTTATTCAATTCATGTAAAAGTAAATTTTATGGAGGGAAATCAGAAAATTGTTTGAGATTGTTTAAAACTATTTGAGGCTTACCTTTGTATTGTTCTATCTTACCGCTGATATACACATATCCCCGTCCCATACCCGCATAACGCTTCTCGATTAGCCGCTTCAAGGGAGCCTTTTCATCAGTTTTAGCATCAGGTATCCACAAATCTAATCTGTGATACGAGGAACCCGCATAAATTCTAGCATGACCGCCGATCCATTGATTAATTCCAGACAGTAAATCGCAGAAAATAGTAATAGGTTTAGCTGTCTCAGAAGCTGCTAAAATTTTCTGGTAGTGCAACCTCACAGAAAGCGCTTCTGTAGTTGCTTCACACAAGCGAAAATCTTCAACAATCGAGCCGCGCATCCACCACCAAGGCAGTAAAATAGTATAGTTGCGACAGGGAATTTTGGCATTGGTAATCGGATTCCAAATCATCAGATTGTAAGCTTTTGCCGCCGATTCTGCCTCAGTCATTGGTCGGTGATACAATCGGGAGCGCCCGTATTTGACAAAGTAGGGACTCCAGCCTTGTTGAATCAGTTTGAGGTTGTAATTTTCTCCATCTTTATGTACGTAACAGAGGAGACGGCCGTAGTTGTCGCGATGTTTTTCTAGAGCAAGTTTAACCGGATCGTCTGTATCAAATTCTATGTCAATTTGAGCAAATTTACCATCGGCTGTAGTGAAGTATTTTTTAGCCATTTCCGAAGCTGCTTTGCCGGCTGCTGTAACAGGTTTTGAACTGTTGGAGTAACTTTCTTCTGTATCGACGCAAATCAGCCGCAGAGACTCGGTTTTGCCGTCGAGAGAAATTTTGATGCTGTCGCCATCAACTACTTGAGTTACTTGCAGGTTCTGAATTCTGGTTGCCATATTTTGAACCTTGTTGGACTTGAGACTAAATTCGCATATTTAGGCTAAATTGTACATGAGTTTGCTGCCCAAAGCAATTAGTGAGAACTCAGAAGCGTCAAGTGCACGCAAAAACACCCTACCGATTAGTGTTGGTATTTTTGATATTGATTTTTGCAAGTTGCTGCGTAACTTATTAAGTCTGGGAAAAAAGCCCTAAAATCTGATTCAAGCTGCTGATAATTATAGTCATTTCAAATAAGTATGAGACTATTTAAAAATGAGGTAAAATGAATAAAAATAGTGAAGCTGCTAGGAA
>NZ_JAUBTN010000064.1:0-37589 GCF_036705055.1 Microcoleus sp. CZ3-B2
TACCGAGGACACGGCAGTGCCGTTTCCCTACCCAAAATAATATTGTAGGGAAACGGCACTGCCGTCTCCTAATTTCTTCTTCCTACTTCTTCCTTCGTGTTCTTCGCGTCTTCGCGGTTCAATAATACTTATGATACCGAGGACACGGCAGTGCCGTTTCCCTACCCAAAATAATATTGTAGGGAAACGGCACTGCCGTCTCCTAATTTCTAATTTGCTGCAATTACCGATCGCCCTTTAATCCAATCAAGTAAAATAGGATTGACCAATTCCGGCGCTTCATCCTGCGGACAATGGCCCACTCCCTCCAAAGGAATAAACTTTTCAACAGCCGGAAACTTCGCCAATTCTCGCCCCAGGGCGATCGGCTCCCAAGGGTCATTTGCGCCCCACAAAATCAAAGCCGGACAGCTTAAACGAGGCAACAAATCCTCCGGTAACGGGCCTTGAGAATAGCTGATAAATGCCACAAATACATCCACAGCGCCGCTATCTCGCGCTGGTTTTAACAAGATTTCTACAAGTTCGTCCGTGACAGCTTCCGGCTGGTGATAGGCTTGCAAAAGCACTTTTTTGACTGTTTTTGGCGTGGCTAATTGTTTGAAAAATAATTGACTTATCCACTTGACATTTAAAACTTTTTGTGCAATTGGCGCTCCAAAACTGCGATACCAAGGCATTTCGGCGCGCTTGCGATCGTGCAGCAAGCGCAGGGAACAATTGAGTAAAATTACGCCAGAAGCAATATCGGGAAAATCCACAGCGGCTTGCATAATTGCTACACAGCCGATCGAATTTCCCACCAAAAAAGCCGGCCCACCCGCAACTTCCCGACAAAAATCAGCAATTAACTCACCCCAAGTTTCAAAAGTATAGTCAATCTCAAACTTGGGCGCGGGCTTAGCAGAACCGCCAAAACCGATAAGATCGATCGCGTAACAGCGACAATCAGCAGCCAACACAGGCAAATTCTTGCGCCAGTGGCCCGAAGACGCGCCAAAACCGTGAACAAACACCACCGCAGGGCCCTCGGTTCCCGCAGCCTGGTAACAAATCGGAAAACCTTTCCACAGCCAAGTTTGAGGTGCAGCAAGTGTTGACAGAGTGGGAGTAGAAGGTGTCATGGGATTTTAGATTTTAGATTGGGCATGGGGCATGGGGCATGGGGCATAGGGCATGGGGCATAGGGCATAGGGCATAGGGCATAGGGCATTGCTAGCTGCTGCCTAATGACTAATGACTAATGACTAATGACTAATGACTAATGACTAATGACTAATGACTAATGACTAATGACTAATGACTACTTTGCAGTTAGAGCCGATACTATGCCACCATTAAAGATGCTGAATTTTTTGCCTTATTGAAATTTCCCCTATGCCACCGATCATTTCCACTGCTGTCGTACCCTTTCTCGGTTCCGAAATTGTACCCGACTACGACACAGCCAAAGTAGTAATCTTGCCAATTCCCTACGAAGCAACCACCACCTACCGCCGGGGGTGCGAAAACGGGCCGGCAAAACTGCTAGAAGCTTCTCACCAACTCGAATGCTACGACGAAGAATTAGATTCCGAAGTTTGCTATGATGTCGGAATTTATACAAAAGAGCCGATCGCCGACACCCGCAACAACCAACGGGTTTCATCCTCAGAAATGCTGCGAGTCACGCAACAAACCGTACAGCAGCTAATTGCGGAACAGAAATTTGTCATCTCCCTTGGAGGCGAGCACAGCATCACCGCCGGCATTGTGGAAGGCTACCGCCAAGGCTACCCGGATGAACCCTTCACCGTCGTGCAAATCGATGCCCACGGCGACTTGCGCCACGAATACGAAGGCTCGATCCACAACCACGCCTGTGTGATGCGGCGGGTTGTAGATATGGGCTTACCGACACTGCAAATCGGGATTCGCGCTATCTGCAAGGAAGAAGCCGACTTGATCAAAGCCAAACAGCTAAACGTGATTCGAGCTCGGGAAATTGCTACTCAACCGGATTGGGCCGATCGCGCCATTGCCAGCATAACAACCAAACGAGTATTTTTGACGATCGACCTAGACGGCATCGACCCGACATTAATTCCAGGGGTAGGCACACCCGAACCGGGCGGGTTAAATTGGTATTCGCTAACCGGATTTTTGCGGCGCGTCTTCGAGTCCTACGAAGTAATCGGCTGTGACATCATGGAATTAGCACCTGTTGTAGATTCTGTCGTCTCAGAATTTACCGCCGCCAAATTAACCTACAAACTTATTGGATATCAAGCGGCGGCTCAAGGTTGGCTAAAGCAAAACGAGGAATAAATCGCGAATTATCAATCAAAATAAGCTGTTGGCCAGGTTAGAATCAAAGTAAAACCCAAAAACAGCCAATTTGATTATTGCTGAGAATTTCATCTTTCACGCTCGCAAATACTGCTCTTAACCTCCTGAAAACATGAGTTTACCAATCGAAACAACAGGTACTTCAATTAATGGCTACGCTCCCGATTTTGAACTGCCGGGAGTTGACGATGAAGTTCACCATTTAGCTCGCTATTTAGAAAAATTTCGGGCGATCGGGGTAGTATTTATCTGCAATCATTGCCCTTACGTGAAGTTGTATATCGATCGCCTGAAAGAACTTCAAGCAGCTTTTCAAGATCGAGAAGTTACCTTAATCGGGATTAATGCCAATGATGCAAACCAGCATCCCGACGACAGTTTTGAGAACATGAAAATTTTTGCAGCCGACAATCAACTCAACTTCCCGTACATCCGAGATGTTGCTCAAGATGTCGCCCACAGTTTTGGGGCTTCTAAAACGCCGGAAGTTTTTTTGTTAGACCGAGACGGCAGATTGCGCTATAAAGGTTTAATTGACGACAATGCCGACGATGCAGCAGCAGTACAGGTTTCTTATTTGCAAAGTGCGATCGACCAATTGCTCAAAGACGAACCGGTAGAGCCTTCTATTACAGAGGCGATCGGTTGTTCTGTCAAGTGGCGAGAATAGGGATAACACGTGAAATTCGTAGGGACACGGCAGTGCCGTGTCCCTACCACTATTATTTAACGAACCGCGAAGATGCAAAGAGCGCGAAGGAAGAAAAAGAGGAAGATAGTTTTGTAGCAGTTTTGATATAATTCAAAATCAAAGATTCTAAACTATTTCTGATGAACCTAAAAAGAAAACGCATCCTTAACTTAATTCTAGTAGCCGTCGCGACACTGGTACTGCTGATTAGTTGGAACTTATTTCAGAATGTTTCCCCAGCCGCAGCACAGCAGCGCACGTCTTTAACTGTATCCGCCGCCATCAGTCTCTCGCCCGCCTTAACAGAAATCAAAACAGTATATCAAAGCAGCAATCCCAATACTATTATTACTTATAATTTTGGTGCTTCCGGCGCTCTAGAGCGGCAAATTCAGCAGGGAGCTCCGGTAGATATATTTTTCAGCGCCGGGACTAAACAAATGGATGGTTTGCAAAAAGCTAATTTGCTCCTTAACGAGACGCGCCGCAATCTGCTGACAAATCGCCTAGTTTTGATTGTTCCTAAAAATGGCGCTGTTTTGAGCGATTTTAAACAGTTGACAGAGGCGAAAATCAAGAAAATTGCGATCGGCGAACCGAAAAGCGTTCCAGCCGGACAATACGCTCAAGAAATGCTAACTAAGCTCGGATTGTGGCCGCAACTGCAGCCAAAATTAGTATTGGGAAATAACGTCCGCCAAGTCCTGACATTTGTCGAAAGCGGTAACGTTGATGCCGGTATAGTCTACACCACAGATGCCAAAGCATCCGACAAAGTAACAGTGCGACTAACAGCGGCAGAAAACTTGCACTCCCCCATTGTTTATCCGCTAGCAATTATCAAAAACAGCCGCAATCCCGCCGTCGCAAAAGCCTTTGTTGAATTTTTAGCAGGCGATCGCGCTAAAATAGTATTTCAGAAATACGGATTTGGTCTAGCTCGTTAATTAGAAACCCGGAGGGCGGGCACGGGGACACCGCCCCTACAGTTGATTCTCTTCCTTCTCTTTCTTCCTTCGCGCCCTTCGCGTCTTCGCGGTTCGTTAAAAAAAATCTCATTCACAAATTATCCAAAACTGCGATAATTCATCCAAAATATGGAATTTGACATATCTCCATTATGGATATCCCTAAAATCATCAGCCATCGCCACATTCTTTACCTTCTTTCTCGGAATAGCCGCCGCCCGGTGGATGCTTTCAACTCGCATCCCAGGTAAAGCCTTGATTGAAGGCATTTTCATCTCTCCTTTGGTTTTGCCGCCCACGGTAGTCGGATTTTTGCTGCTACTGCTGTTTGGTAGAAATGGCGCGATCGGTCAATTTCTTCTAAAATTTGATTTAACTATAATTTTTACTTGGCAAGCCGCCGTAATTACTGCCACAGTCGTATCATTTCCCCTGATGTACAAAACTGCTTTGGGGGCTTTTGAGCAAATTGATGCCAATCTTCTCAATGCAGCCCGCACTTTGGGCGCTTCGGAAGGGACGGTTTTTTGGCGGATTATGTTGCCGCTAGCGTGGCCGGGAATTCTAGCAGGAACTATTCTCGCATTTGCCCGCGCTTTGGGTGAATTCGGCGCGACGTTGATGTTAGCTGGGAATATTCCCGGACAAACTCAAACTATCCCGATGGCAATTTATTTTGCGGTGGAAGCTGGGGATATGAGTCAAGCTGCTATTTGGGTTTTGATTATTCTCAGTCTTGCTTTGAGCGCGCTCACTTTGGTTAATTACTGGACTTATTTACCAAGAATTTCACCTCAGCAAAATCCTAACTATCAACGGCAATCTAATCTGGCTAAATTTGCCTCTAATATTACCATAAAACCCCCAAAAAAACAACTGGAAGGCGGACTATTTTTAAATATTTTTAAACCTCTTTCTGGCTTTGCCTTGGAGGTCGGTTTTGAGATCGGTCAGGAAGTGCTGGGAATTCTGGGCGCGTCGGGTTCCGGCAAAAGCATGACTCTGCGCTGTATCGCGGGTTTGGAAACTCCCAGCAGCGGTAAAATTGCAGTTAATGGAAAGGTTTTATTTGACTCGGCAGAGGGCATTAATTTACCTTCTAAAGACCGCCGTATTGGTTTTTTGTTTCAAAACTATGCTTTGTTTCCTCATCTGAATGTGGCTCAAAATATTGCTTTTGGTTTGCAGCATTTATCTAAAAGCCAGCAAAAAATTCGGGTCAAAGAACAGCTTGTTTCGGTGCAAATGTTGGGACTCGAAAACCGCTATCCCCACGAACTTTCTGGTGGCCAGCAGCAGCGGGTGGCTTTGGCGAGGGCGATCGCCCCGAATCCCGATTTACTGCTGTTAGACGAACCGTTTTCGGCTTTGGACACGCACTTGCGGAGTCAACTGGAACGGGAGTTAATGCAGGTTCTGGCTAATTATCGGGGAATTACTTTGTTTGTCAGTCACAATTTAGAGGAAGTTTACCGGGTGTGCAAAAATCTGTTGGTGTTGGCTGAGGGAAGGGCGATCGCCTTTGATAGCAAACAGAACATTTTCGATCGCCCGCGCAACTTCACCGTCGCGCAGTTAACGGGCTGCAAGAATTTCTCTGCTGCTAAACCGGTTGCTGAAACTGTCCTAGAGGCGATCGGCTGGGGCTGCACTTTGACTGTAGTTGAACCAATTCCCAAATCTCTAGTTTCTGTCGGAATTCGAGCTCATCAAATCAGTTTTGTTAGCGGGTGCGATCGCGAAAATACTATTGCTTGTTGGGTAGCCTCAACAGTAGAAACTCCCCACCGAGTGACATTATATCTCAAGTTGCACTCGCCTCCCCATGATTCCCAAGATTATCACTTGCAAGCTGAACTTTTCAAGGAAAAGTGGCGGGCGATTAAGGACAATTCTTTTCCCTGGTATGTTCATTTGGAGCCAATTAGGTTAATATTAATGGAGGCATGAGTCAACAGTTAACAGCCAACAGCCAACAGTTAACAGTTAACAGTTAACATTCAACAGTTAACAGTTAACATTCAACAGTCAACAATTAACAACATTAAACCATGACAGACAAAGTTAAAAAAACCGATGCCGAATGGCAACAGCAACTCAGCCCAGAACAGTTCAAAGTTACCAGAAAAAAGGGAACCGAAAGAGCTTTTAGTGGCGAATATCACGACAACAAAAAGCCCGGAATTTATAAGTGTATTTGCTGCGGCACCGAGCTATTTAAATCAGAAACAAAATACGATTCCGGTACTGGTTGGCCGAGTTTTTACGCTCCCATTAACGAAGAAAATGTCAAGAATGAGTCGGATAACAGCTTATTCATGCGCCGGACTGAGGTACTGTGTGCTGTTTGTGACGCTCATCTCGGTCACGTATTCAACGATGGGCCAAAACCCACGGGCCAGCGTTACTGCATGAATTCTGCTTCTCTTGATTTCGTTCCCAAGGAATAAATTAAGTCCGCATTTCTCACCAAAAAACCCGGTTTCTGCCTTAACTTTAAGATTGCTCAAACAGAAGATTAGGCCGAGAAACCGGGTTTTTATCCGTTCCCAGCAGCCTGTTCCAAGCAATTGATGTTCAAAATGCACCCGTGCTGCTATCTTATGGTGGAGACAAAAAGAAAAAATAGTGGCGGCATGGGGATGGTTTATCAGCGGGTTTTGCTGAAGCTCAGCGGTGAAGCGCTGATGGGCAGCTTGGGCTACGGCATCGATCCGGTAGTCGTTGGATCGATCGCCCAGGAAGTGGCCAAAGTAGTGTCCGAAGGCATCCAAATCGCGATCGTTGTCGGCGGCGGCAACATTTTTCGCGGCGTAAAAGCTGCTTCTGCAGGGATGGATCGGGCAACAGCCGACTATGTGGGCATGATTGCTACGGTGATGAATGCTATCACTTTGCAGGATGCCTTGGAACAAGCAGGAGTACCAACGAGGGTGCAATCGGCGATCGCCATGCAAGAGGTAGCTGAACCCTACATCCGGCGGCGGGCAATTCGTCACCTCGAAAAAAAACGGGTAGTAATTTTTGGTGCCGGTTCTGGCAATCCTTTTTTTACTACTGATACTACAGCCGCTTTGCGGGCGGCGGAAATTGATGCACAGGTGATTTTTAAAGCTACTAAGGTAGATGGGGTCTACGATTGCGACCCCCACCTCAACCCCAACGCGCGCAGGTATCAAACCCTCACCTACGCCCATGTCTTGAACCAAGACTTGCGGGTGATGGACAGTACCGCGATCGCCCTGTGCAAAGAAAATAATATTCCTATTATGGTATTTGACCTCTCGGTATCGGGCAACATTTATCGAGCCGTAATGGGAGAATCTATTGGAACCCTTGTCGGAGGATTTTGTGAAGTTAGCTGAAGCAGAAGATCATATGCAAAAGGCAGTTGAGGCTACTCAACGGTCTTTTAATACTATCAGGACGGGACGGGCCAACTCCTCCCTCCTCGATCGAGTCATGGTAGATTACTACGGAGCACCAACTCCCATCAAATCCCTTGCCAATATCGGCACGCCGGATGCAACTACGATCAACATTCAACCGTTCGATCGCACAGCACTAACATCGATAGAAAAAGCAATTTCTCTGTCGGATGTAGGACTCGTGCCCAACAACGACGGTTCAGTTATTCGCTTGAACATTCCACCGCTGACAAGCGAAAGACGGCAAGAATTTGCCAAAATGGCCTCGAAATTTGCCGAAGAAGGTAAAGTCGCAATTCGGAATATCCGTCGCGATGCGGTTGACTCGATTCGCAAGCAAGAAAAAAGCAGCGATCTCTCTAAAGATGAATCGCGGGACTTGCAAGATAAAATTCAAAAGCTGACGGACAAGTATGTCGCCAAAATAGAAGAAGTTCTGGCAGCCAAAGAGAAAGATATCACGACTGTTTAGCACAGTTCAGTTATCCTAAAAAGCCAGTAAGCGAGCAGGCTTTCGGGCCTGCTCCCCAATAATTATTTTTTAGATCCGGTAATTCACCGGACATGGTAAGCTGTTGTGCATCCCAATTGTGTATGTGATTGAGGGGGAGAGGGGGAGAGGGGGAGAGGGGGAGAGGGGGAGAATGGGAGATGGGGAGATGGAGAGAAGATTTTTGATCGATCGTCGAAATATACAATTTAAATGCACAACAGCTTATTACAATACTTCGGACAGTTTTTTAATGCCTCTGTGGGACTTAAGCTCTGCAACCTGCTTTATCAGAAAAATCTTGATTTCTCAACTATCAAACTAGGTCGAAATCCGCTTGAATATCCGGGCGCGTGCGTCCGCGATTGTTGCATCTTCCTTGTCCTAGAAAATTTCAAATAATTATGATAATTTATTTTTATAAAGTAGAGGAGCCTTACGGCTGCTTTTCCAATTTTTCACCGCATGAGATTTTCCTGGGCGGTCAAAATTGGTTAACCGTGGAACATTACTATCAAGCCCACAAATTTGTTGGTAGCGTCGATAGAAGATTAGTGGCGGCGATTCGAGGCGTCGCAACTCCTCAAGAAGCAGCCCAATTAGGTCGCGATCCCCATCACCGGATTCGCGACGATTGGGAAGCGGTGAAAATTCCGATTATGCGCGAAGCAATTTTAACTAAGTTTCTCGCTCATCGAGACATTCAAGCTATTCTTCTGGGTACGGGGGAGCGAGTGATTGTGGAGGATTCGCCAACCGATTACTACTGGGGCTGCGGCTGCGATGGAACCGGCCAAAATCATTTGGGTAAAATTTTGATGAGCGTGCGACACGAAATTGGTCAGCGTCTGGGAGGCTGAGAGAAACTCAAATTCCTTTTTTTTTTTGATTATTATATGAAGTTAGACAAACAAATGTCAAGTTACCTTGATGATTAATAATTATGAGAGTGAGATTTTAAGATTGCGAGAAATTTATGAGAATATTATAATAATAATTATCATTCGGTTAAGCTTCTTGGTCTGTTGAAGGCAAAGACTAAACCGGGGCGATCGCACATTTTCCGTCCCCCAGCGCTCCAGCGTCCTCTCTAAGCCGCGCGCGCGCGCCCAATTCATTCTACAGATCGGTTAAATTAACAAATCAGGCAGGTGCAGTGCTCGTCAGAGCGATATGACAGCATATCAAAACTTCTTATTTTTATCGTAATTCTGATGATTGTCAAAGGAGATTTATGCAACTGACAGAAAACACACAAGAAGAATTAAATCATAAACTAGACAGAGAAATTTTGGTGCGGCGGATCACAGAACGCATCCGCCAATCTCTAGAATTAGAAGATATTTTAACCACTGCGGTAGCAGAAGTGCGGTCTTTTTTGAAAACAGATCGCATCATGATTTATAGGTTTAGTGCCGACTGCAGCGGAGAAGTTGTTGCCGAATCAATTAATAACAACCGTCTCCCTTCCTTGAAGGGTTTGCACTTTCCAGCAGACGACATCCCCCCCCACGCCAGGGAGATGTATGTGAGGATGCGCCAGCGGACAATTATAGATGTTAACTCCGGGACGATCGTCCTGAGTCCCCTCGATGCCGCCGATACTGGTCAACCTTTGCTAAATGAAGAAACGCACTACCGATCGCTCGATCCTTGCCACGCAGCTTACCTGATGGGAATGGGAGTGCAATCTTCCTTCGTCGTGCCGATTTTGCACCGCCGGATCGTGTCGAAAAACAGCCAAACAGAAGATATGTGCGAAGCCCCCGCGTGCGTGACTAGATACGAGCCGGGAAGCGATCGCCAAACTCACATCGAACTGTGGGGACTCTTAGTTGCTCACCACTCGGTTCCCCGCAATATTTCACCCACAGATTTAGAAGTAGTTCAGCTCGTAGCAGATCAACTGTCAAATGCGATCGGCCACTCGATCCTGCTCCACCAAATCCGCTCTCAAGCAGCCCGCGAAGCCACCGTGAGCCGCATCGCAACCATGTTGTACGGTCACGCCAATATTCAACTGCAACAGGCTTTAGAGGCCACTGTAGCAGCCTTTGGTGGCAGCGGTGGCAGAATTTATCTCAACGCCCCGAATGTCAAAAACAGCGACAAGTTATCGGTTAAGGGCGATCGAGCATTTGCCATTACTGCCCAAAGCGAGCCTAGCTTTGAACTGTTCGCCACCGGCGAGCAACCCACACTTTCCAACGGAGAAACACTAGGGGCGATCGAAGCTCATCCGCTCTGGCAGCAATGGCTGAGCAAAGGATTCAAAAACACCGAAAAAATTCCCAAATTCTCAACTTTTACTAATTCTCAATTCCCAGCTTGGATAATTACAGACCTCTACAAAGAATCTCAATTTCGAGTTTTATTCCCAGCTTTCCAAGCTACTAAAATTCGGGGTTTGCTGGTAATTCCCCTCCACCACGAACAACAAGTAGTAGGCTGTTTGACCATTTTTCGCAATGAAATTGATACCGAAAAAATGTGGGCGGGGCGCTTTGACAGCAGCGCTGCACAAACCCTTCCCAGACAATCCTTTGAAGTCTGGCGAGAAATCAAAAAAGGTCAGTCGCCGGAGTGGAAACGGGAAGATATCGAGCAAGCTTTAGCGATCGGCAGCCAATTTTGTGCGGCAATTGGGCAGTACCTACTTTATAAAGAAGTGCAGGCCCTGAATGCCAACTTGGAGCGCCAAGTTCAAGAACGCACTGCCCAATTGCAAAAATCCTTGGACTTTGCTCGAGTATTGACCAGAGTTAGAGACCAAATTCGCAGCACCTTAGATTTAAAAACTATCCTGCAAACTATTGTGCGGGAAGTGAGAGTTTTGCTCGATACGGATCGCACCGTAATCTATCAATTTACCGCCGCCAAACAGGGCGAGGTAGTTGTCGAAGCTGTGCGTGGCGAGTGGGAGTCAATTTTAGGTCTCAAATCTCCACAAGAATGCTTCCCCGAAGGCTCAGATTGCTTTTACCGAGCTGGACGAGTGCGAGCAATTAACGATATTGAGACTGAGGATTTAACGCCCTGTCACCGCGAATTTTTGGAAAAATTGCAGGTGAGGGGAAGTTTAATTGTGCCGATGATGGGCACAGATACCGAATGTTGGGGGTTGCTGATAGCCCACGAGTGTTCAGCGCCGAGGGTTTGGCAAACAGCAGAACAAGAGTTGCTGCAACATTTGGCCTCTCAAGCTGCGATCGCCATTCACCAAGCAGAACTTTATCAAGAAAGTCTCAATGCCGCAACTGCCGATCGAGCAAAAGCCGAACAGCTAGCTAAAACCCTCACAGAACTCAACAATACCCAAGCCCAACTGATTCAAACCGAAAAAATGTCCAGTCTCGGACAACTGGTGGCGGGAGTCGCCCACGAAATCAACAACCCGGTTAACTTTATCTACGGTAATCTTTCCCACGCCAGCGAATACAGCAAAGATTTGCTCTGCTTGGTGGAACTCTACCGCCAGCACTATCCCAATCCCCACCCAGAAATTAGCGAGTGCTCCGAAGCCATCGACGTTGAATTTCTGGTCGAAGATTTACCCAAAATTTTGACTTCCATGACAGTCGGATCTGAGCGCATCCGCCAGTTAGTTGTATCTTTGCGGAATTTTTCTAGACTCGATCAAGCTCAAAAGAAACCTGTTGATATTCACGAAGGCATCGACAGTACCATGTTGATTTTGCAACACAGATGCAAATCCCAGTCAGATCGCCCCAGCGTAGAAATCATCAAAGAATACGGCAATTTGCCCTTAGTAGAATGCTATGCTAGCTCGCTAAATCAGGTGTTTATGAATTTGCTCGGCAATGCCATTGACGCGCTAGAAATGGGACAAAAAGAGCAAATTATCAAGGTTCCCGGACTCTCTGGCAGCGCAGCAGCGACATATTTTAGCTCCCAGCAACAGGAGATAGAACCTGCAGATATAAAGGGCAGCAGCGAGTCTTTGATTCCTGATTTTTCCTACCCTTCCATTCGGATTCGTACCGAATTGATCGATGAAACAACAGTAGGAATTTGCATTGCAGACAACGGTCACGGCATTCCCAAAGAGTTAATTTCTCACATATTTAATCCCTTTTTTACAACTAAACCCGTCGGTCGGGGGACGGGTTTAGGACTTTCTATCAGTTATCAAATTGTAGTTGAGAAACACCAAGGAGCACTCAAGTGTATTTCTGTGCCAGGTCGGGGTACAGAGTTCTGGATCGAGATTCCGGTGAATTAGCAAGCTCTGCTTAAGGCAAGAGTATCTTCACCAGAACCGAACCGAGGGAGCCGAGAAGACTCACCAAGTTGCCGTTACCCCCAGTGCGCGGCTCGGTTGGTTTTTGGCGCGCCACAATGGCTTCGGCTAACTGCTTTGACAATTCCTGACCTTGGGGATTTCCTTGATCGGTAAAGAGTTGCTTAGCTCGATCGGCATCTTGAGTCGCCCCGGCGAAATCTCCCAAATCAGCCCGAGACATACTGCGCGCGAAATAAACGGCGGCTAGATCCGATTTCATATTCAGGGCTTGATTGTAATAATCAATGGCGTTTCTGTAGTTTCCCGCTTGAGCTTCCATTACTCCCAAGCGATAGAAATCTTCCGCGCTGCCGATATTAGTTGGCATTCCCCTAACTCCCAGCAATTGGGCGTTAGTTAAATTGGTGTCAGTTAAATTGGCATTGCTGAGATAGGCGCTTCTCAAGTCAGCTCCGCTGAGGTTGGCTCCGCTGAGGTTGGCTCCGGTGAGGTTGACACCAAACAAACTTGTGCCGCTGAGATTGGCTCCGCTGAGGTCGGCTCCGGTGAGGTTGGCTCGGCTGAGGTTCGCCAATCTCAAGTCAGCTCCTTTGAGATTCGCTCCTGTTAAGTTGGCTAAAACCAGACCGGCACTGCTCAGGTCGCAGTTGGGGCACTGTTTCGTGGCTAGTAATTGTTGCGTGTGTTGGATGTTCTCGGCCATTGCAGGAGCTAGAGGGGCGATCGTGCTCAACAGCGTTGCAGCAGCAAGGATTCTAAGTTTCATATTAACCATCCAAAATCCCAAATATTAAATCTAAAATAGCTTTTATCAAAGCAAGTGAAAGCCAAGATAACAGATATTGCTAAATATTACCTGATTCTAGACATCATAGATAGGGCTTACCCACGGGCGATCGGAAACTGGTTTTTTTAGGAAAATACGCGCGTTGTAGTCCACAGATCAGGTAAAAACCCGGTTTCTTTGACCTGAATGCGTCCAGGCCGATACATTGAAATTCACGTCCTCAACAGAGTCTCAAATAAACATTTCGCCACCAATAAATAAGGGTAACAAAAAGCTTGTTACCCTTGAGCAGCGGTTCTCACCAACCATAAAATTTAAAACATAAATTAGTCGTGGATCGTGCCGTCGGGCATCGTCGTACCCTTCAGATATACTCCGTTCAGGTTAACTTTTGTAAGGTTTGCTCCTAGGAGGTTTGCCCCGCTTAAATCAGAGGCACTTAAAATCGCTTCTGTCAAGTCTGCCCTAATTAAGCTCGCTCCCATTAAGTCGGCTCCGCTGAGGTCTACTTTGCTCAGGTTTGCGCCAATTAAATCGGATTCTGTCAGCACCGCCCTCCGCAAGTTTACTCCGTAAAGATTTACTCCGTGCAAGTCTGTGCGGCAGAGTATTGCCCGAGATATGTTGGCTCCAATTAAAGTTGCTTGGATCAGTGAAGCACCGCTCAAGTCTGCTTTGCTCAAATTTGCTCCCATCAACTCTGCTCTGTACAGGTTAGCTTCCAGTAAAAGTGCTTCTGTGAAGTCCGCTCCAGCTAAGTCGGCTCTGCTCAAATTGATTTTGGACAAATTGGCTTTGCCAAAGTTGACTCTGCTGAGTTTGCCTTTGCTGAGATTGGAGCCAATCAAGTCTGCTTCATACAGATTGGCTCCAATCAATTCTGCTTCGTAGAGATATACTTCGTGCAGGTAGACCCCACTAAAATTTCTTTCTCCTATTGCGTATAGCTTGAGCAGTTCGTCAACTTTCATTTTGGCTTCTCTACACCTTTTAAATGCAGAATACTGTCAGTTGGTTGGTTGTACCGGATGTTCTGCCATTTTAGATTTTAGATGCTGACAGGTTCACACCCAGGCCGAGAACTCTGAGACTGTTTGGGAAGTAGAAGCGCAAAACAGGATTCTCTTTGTCCCTTAATTAACAAAAAATTAAGATTAATTTTTTTAACAGCCTCGATCGCACTTTTTGAGTAAATCAAAGGAATTTTAACTCGAAAGGGCGATCGAGGCCATAAGTTCTTGCGTATAGTTGAGTTTACTGAGGAGTGGTGTGACCGCGATCGCTAATTGATGTTAGTAGTATCACATAGAAACAACCGTTTCGATCGCGACAAAGCCCAAAAAATAGCCGATAATGGTACTGTACGGCTGGGAAATTGACAATCCCACCGCCTGCGTGTTTTACTCAACAGGCGATCGATCGAGTAGTTTCACAGAGACAGGCCTGTGGCACGAAGGTCGGTTCTAGCGTCACTCGACGCAACCTGTTCAGATTGATGAAAGTGCTGATGTCGCAGGATTTCTGGCACAGCGAGAGCCAGAAATGCACTTATGGGTACAGGGAAATGTATGTGTAAAATTTCGATCGCTGGCGTACAGATTTAACCTGTTTGCTAGCACGTAATGATTAAAAGTTGCCAATATCGGCACAAAAAATACCGAAACACACCAGAAAAACGATGATAAATGTTGAGTAAAAATAGCAGAAATGGTATCGCATAAAATTTAACTAAGTAAGTCGGTGGGGAAAAACACAACTGTGTTAAGAAAGATAAATGAGGCTAAAACCCCAATCCCTCCTGCATTCTGTCTCCTGACTCCTGCCTCATCCCAACTACAAATATTTACGCCTTTCTACTTATTGCAGCGAATGTAGCAGTCAAACGGTTAACCGAGATCGGTATTAGCAATGACGCTGGTGCGATCGTCGAAGACAAAATTTACCCAAAAAGCAGGTAATTTCTCAAAAAATCTGGTTGCAGCCCCGGGCTAAACCAAGAACCAGCTTACTATCGTCTGAGTAAGCCGATGACTGAAAAAATTTGATTGAGAGCGCTTGTGTATTGCTTGATTAGCAAACAACAGGCGATCGATTGGGATGGGGCAGATTTTTATCCCTTGTCAAACAAACCTATTGTATAACGCAAATCGTGAGGTGATTGGTATGGCTGGAGTATGTAAACTTAGCATCACAGAGACAAGTGAAGAATTGAAAAGCTTGCTAAACGAACAAAAAACGGCAAGTGGCTTTCAAAAAATTCAAGCACTTTACCTGTTTAAAATTTGTCAAATTAAGACAGTTAAAGAATTAGCAATGACAATCGGCGTCAACCGAATTACTGTGCAGCGGTGGCTGAGAAAATACCGCTCTGACGGACTTGAAGGACTCCTAGAAACAAAGCACAGCGGCGGCCGCAAGCCTGCGATTCCTCCTCTAGCCCGCGCTAGTTTGGCAATGCGCCTCAGCGACCCCCAGAAAGGCTTTAAAAGCTATGGAGAAATTCAAGAGTGGTTGCAGCAGGAATACAGTATTGAAGCTTCCTATAAAGCCGTTTACGCAACAGTCAGATATCAGCTAAAAGCCAAGCTGACGAAAGTCTAGACAGTTGATATAGCCGAGTCTCAGAAAGATGAGGTACTATCCGGCATAGGGCATAGGGCATAGGGCATAGGGCATAGGGCATAGGGCATAGGGCATAGGGCATAGGGCATAGGGTTATCCTCACTTTTTTGAGAACCGCTATAGTTGATACTCGCGCGGCAAGTTAATCACCGTCCAAAAGTTTGCAAGTTTTGAAGCTTTTGAGGATTGGCTTCTTCAAGAAAAACTCAACTAATTGTTTTTGAACTAAGAATGGCGCGGGTCAGAAACCCGGTTTCTTCCTAGATACTGCGCTAGCAAACCAAGATGTTTCGCAAAAACCGGGTTTCTTTGGCATCAGTTTTGTGAAGCAAACTCGCTCTCAGAGTTTGTGAAAGATGCTTAAAAAATGTGCCATAATTTATAGCTTGCAAGTTTTGTCTAATTTGCAGGTTTTGTTATATGGAGGTAAAAATCGGCAGCAATTAAGGCAGAAACCGATCCAAAGCCGCTTTCAATTCTTCTATTTCGGTATCAATATTGCCTTCTTTAGCGGCTCGGGCGATGCACTCGGTTAAATGTTCGTCAAGAATGATTCTCGCTACGCGATCGAGGGCTCCTCTAACTGCTGCAACTTGCACGAGAACTTCGGGACAGGGACGGTTTTCTTGCACCATTGTTTTGATGCCGCGGACGTGTCCTTCAATCCGAGATAAGCGATTTACCAACCGCCGCATCGATTCTTCATCGTGATGGTGAGGGTGGGCCGATTCATTGTGATGGTGGTGGGAATTTGAGGGCAAGGATTTGTCAGTAGAAGTATCAGATACAATCATTGGGGTTATGCCATTTTAGATTTTAGATTTTAGATTTTAGATTGGGGAATGAGTTATTCGGTAAGGGTTGGCTCCCGTGTCTAGTGTTGCATTATTTTGTGAAACTGATGTTAGTAGGGAAATTTTTCAAGTTAGAATTGAGAATATGTTGAATTCGTCAAAGCTGCTGACTCATGTATTGTAACTGTCAAAATATATTTAGGATCTAGAGAGCCGCAAATAATTAAGCGGGCGCGATCGCACACCTTCGCACACCTTGACCAGAATAACTCAGAGTAACAAAGATTGACGCTATGCGACTATTTAAGTTTTTTGACCGCGCACCCCGCACAGGCGATCGCCACTTCGCCCTAATTTTAGGAATGACGATCGCCCTGAGCGTTCTAGCCATCAATCCTGCACTGGCTTTAGCAATTGACAAAAATCCGCCAAACTCGCGGCAAATGGCAAGAACAGCCCTGCAGCAAGCAGATTTGAGTTCCCCAGCGACTCTGCCAAATCCGCAAATGCTAGCGCTGCAGAGCCCGGAAATCCCGGCGGCGACAAATACCAACAGTTTTGTGACGGCGGCAGTCGATCGAGTCGGGCCAGCAGTTGTTCGCATTGATACCGAGCGCACTGTCAGCCGCAACCTCGACCCGTTAATGGAAGACCCCTTCTTCCGCAGATTTTTGGGAGAAGATTTGCGAAGCATGACCCCCAGACAAGAACGCTTGCGCGGTCAAGGTTCGGGCTTCATCATCGACAAAAGCGGGATTGTTTTAACCAACGCTCACGTAGTTGACAAAGCCGATCGAGTGACTGTCACTCTCAACGACGGGCGGACATTTCCAGGACAAGTGCAAGGTACTGACGAAGTAACGGATTTGGCTGTGGTCAAAATTAATACTAAGGAAGTTAACTTGCCCGTGGCAACCTTGGGAGATTCCGATGCGGTGAAAGTGGGAGATTGGGCGATCGCCGTGGGCAACCCCCTCGGATTTGACAACACCGTCACCTTGGGCATTATCAGCACTCTCAAACGCTCCAGTGCAGCCGTCGGCATCCCGGACAAGCGGCTCGATTTCATTCAAACGGATGCGGCCATCAATCCCGGCAATTCCGGCGGCCCGCTGTTAAACAGCAGGGGAGAAGTGATTGGCATCAACACGGCGATTCGAGCTGATGCAATGGGTATTGGCTTTGCGATTCCGATCGACAAAGCCAAGGCCATCTACGCGCAGTTAGCCAAGGGAGAACAAGTCAGCCACCCGTTTTTGGGGATTCAGATGATTGCTTTGACTCCTGAAATGGCCAGAGAGAATAATGCTGACCCCAATGCTCCTGCGATTGTCCCGGAAGTCAAAGGGGTGTTAGTGATGCGAGTTGTGCCCAATACGCCTGCTGAAGAAGCAGGGATTCGCAAGGGAGATGTCATCGTTCAAATTGACGGCGAGAAAGTGACACAGCCGGCACAGTTGCAAAATTTGGTGGAAAACAGCCAAATCGGTCAAATTCTCAAGCTGAAGGTGCGCCGCGGTGCCCAGACGAAAGATATTGCGGTTCAAACTGCTCAATTGAGGGATTTTTAGGGAAGAAGGGGAAGGGGGGAAACTGTTAGAAACCCTTTCCTTCTTCCTTCTTCCGACTTCCCTCGGACTGACATCCGTTACATCCCGTACATTGCTCGTTGCCGAACTTCCTTCCTCTATATGACACGAGTTCAACTTGCCTATCCCAAAATTCCAGATAGTAAAAATTGCCCTAACAAACAATGTATAGCTTTTGAGAAGTACGATGGCACTAATTTCCATTGGGTTTGGGAATTTGAACTCGGTTGGTATGCTTTTGGTATGCGCCGCAGTAGATTTGATTTGGATGAGACGGGAATTGCAGAATTTAATGCTGCACATCCAGGTTTAGAAACAGCACCGGAAATATTTAAGAGAGATTTTGCTAGTCCGTTAGAGTCTATATTTCGAGAGAACGAACAGTATCAGTGTGCTGAAATTACTGTGTTTACAGAGTTTTTTGGTGCTAACTCGTTTGCGGGAATGCACCAAAATGACGATCGCAAACAATTGGTGCTTTTTGATGTGGAAACCGATCGCGGTATGGTTATTCCCGATCGGTTTATTCAGGATTTTGGTAAATTAAATATTGCGCGAGTGATTTATCGCGGCAAATTAACTGGCAAGTTTATGGATGATATTCGCGAGGGGAAATACGGTGTGGATGAAGGTGTTGTGTGCAAGGGAGGCAGCAACTCTAATAATCTGTGGATGGTGAAGATTAAGACTGATGCGTATATGCAGAGATTACAGGAATTTTTTAAGGATGATTGGGAAAATTACTGGGAGTAATATCAAACTGATAGAGTAACTGTCACAAGCCAAAGTGGGAGATGTCGGCAACCCCCTGGGATTTGAGAAGACCGTTGCGTAAGTCATCAGGAATTAAAGTATATTGGTCGTAATCAATAGACAGCTAATAAAAAAATCAGGGAAAATTTAGTTATGACATCTGTGGAGCTTGAAAAAAAAGCCATGACTGAAGAAGAGGTGGCAAAGTTATGGGAAGCCTTCAAAGTATTTGACGCAGACGGGAGCGGTTCTATCTCATCAGAAGAACTGGGTCAAGTGATGCGATCGCTAGGCCAGAGTCCTAACGAAACCGATCTGCGCGACATGATTAAGGAAGTGGACGTAGACTTGTCGGGCAGTATCGATTTTGAGGAATTCAAAATGCTGATGGTGTCCCAGCAGGGCGATCGCCAGAGTCGTCTCAAAATGGCATTTAGTGTATTTGATGAGGATGACAGCGGTCAAATCACTAAAAACGAGATGCAGGGTGTGATGAGCCAGTTTGGGCTCACAGAGCAAGAGCTGGATGAGATCATCAAAGAGGTAGACAATGATGGCGATGCCTCAATTGACTTTGAGGAATTCTGCAAACTGGTACCGGATGAGTCAGAGCTCGCAACCGGATATCAAGACTCACCCGTTCCAATTGTCAGTACACAGACAACCGAGATTTCAGATAGTACAGCCGCTGCGATCGCAAGTACAGCAACTGCGATCGATGAGGCAGCTTCTGCCACTATTGAACCTAATCTAGAAGAAGCACCCACCGATAGCAATCCAGAAATAGCGCGGCTAAAAGAACTACTCGCCCAACACCCACAAACTGAGAAGAAGCGCGGTACGTCCCGCTTGCAGATGCAGATTGGTTTGTTTCGTCTGATCCAGGGAGCCGCCTACCGCAGCTTCCGCGAGAGTTTCTCCGCCAACCACCAGACTCACCTGCGCGTGAAAAATTTGCCGTACAGAATCGCTGATTTTGTGCAATTTGTCAAAACTGCGATCGCCCTTTATAAAGGATTAGGTATCGTAGAGTCTGCGTGCAACCCTGTACTGGATGCAGTCGTGAAATCGATCGAAGATGAATATGCCAGACTACAGGCTCGCATCAAGAAGTGGAAGACGATCGAAAAAACTCCAGAAATGTTGGCAGAACAAAAAGCCATGTTGGAGGCGCGGGGTAAATCTGCCACCGCCAAGGAAAAGTTTGCCGCGGGAGTCGAGTTTGCAATCACCATCAAGAAGAAGAGTCTCAACTTGCGCGACATCGCTGAGGGCGTGCTTGCCATCAACGAACTCAACCGACTGCGAAAAATGGAGCTGAGTGAGGAAATGGCACCGCCACCAGCCCAATCCGAGGGAAATCCCAAAGATTACCTGAAGAAGTGGAACCGCGTCATCCTCTCGGATGCCTCAGAGAAAATCGATGGTGCGATGATGCCCGTGGCATATTGGTATGAAGACTTTATGCCGAAGTTGCTGGCTGCCTTTAGCGTCATTACCGCAGCAGACATCCCCTTGAACACGGTGCCTGACGAAACGGCTTTAAACCAGTGGTACGAAGCCACTAAAACGTCAGGGGAATTTGGGCGCTATGGGGCGGATGTTATAGAAAGCTTTCCCAAATGCGCTCCAAAACAGCAACTGATGCTCAAACAGGCATGGCGCTTGACGCACAACTACCTAAATGGGGTACAGAAACGGCGCGAACGCATGGAGTTTGGGCGCGAGTCTGGCGAACTTTCGCAATATGTGTCATTTATCGACGTGTATCTCGATCGCAGTGAAATAAAGAATTCACAAATGCGCGTCAGCTTCCCTTACTATATTGGCCCTGCGGTGTGGCGTTTCTTCCACACTACGGCTGAAATCGTCTCTACGAAGACCCCCAAACAGCAAAAAACTCTGGTGGCCATCTTCAAGGACTTTTTCAAGCTGTTTGCCACTATGTATCCCTGCCCCTACTGCCGCCACCACCTCAACGCCTACGTGGTGCAGAATAAAGAGGTGGAAATGTACCCTGTAGAGTACCTTGTGCTTGGGCGCGACCCGCGTCTGAATAACTTTGAGGTATCAATGGAGGCAAAGCTGTCCACCGTAGTAGATGGCGCTTCCCTGCGCTTATTCTTCTGGAAGCTCCACAATACTGTCTCTTCATCAATTGCGCGATCGGAGGAGTGGTATCACAAGGATGAGAAAGCATTCTACACCACTCGTTATTGGCCCAGCATTGACTCTGAGCTAGCACGAGCCAACGCCCTCAAACACATTAGCATTGCCACCGATCGGATGTACCGCCTCTACGGTATGCTCAAACCCGCAGCACGACTGACAGGGGTGAGAGCAACATTGCAAAAACTGTTGGATAAGCGTGACTCAGAAGGCATCAAGGAGGCCTGCTTAGTTGCCCAAGATTATATCAAGGAGTTGGAGGAGGCGATCGTCACGGGACAATTCCTACAAGAGACATATTACTTTGACCCGGATCTTGTCGATCGATCTCCAGTCTTCACTCCTGAAGAAGAGGAGTTTGCTCGCAGCGGTGTGTTCGTAGAGGTTGCTTAGATATCAGCTAAAAAGTTAAGCTTTAAAGCTTAACTTTTTAGCGATTATAAAAAACTATAGGAATCCTAAATCATTGTCTAGGAGTGAAGAGTAGATTTTGAGCTTGAGGGTTGCGGTGTCACTATGCCATAATTAATGACAGCATATATTCAAAGGATTAATAAGGACTATGGCAAGCATTACGATTCAAGTTGATGAAGATATTAAGACGGCGTTTGAAGGGGCTACTTCTGAGACTCAGAAACAGTTGAGCTACATTGTTAAATTGTTTTTGAGAGGGAATTTACACAATAAAAGTTTAACTGAAGTTATGGCAGAAATTTCTGACAAAGCACAACAGCGAGGCTTAACGCCAGAGATTTTACAACAAATTTTAGCAGATGATAATGACGAATAGATTTGTCGTAGATACGAATGTTTTAATCAGTGCTTTACTGTTTAAAAATTCAGTCCCATTTCTGGCGATTGAATTAGCAGAAAAGCAAGGAATAATTTTATATTCTGAAGCGACTTTAAATGAATTAGAGCAAGTTTTGAATCGGAAAAAGTTTAATAAGTATCTTTCTTTAGAAGACAGACAGGTATTTTTGCTTAAATTTATCAGCGCGTCCGAGTTAGTCTCTATTACAGAAAAAATTGCCGTTTGTCGAGATGAAAAAGATAATAAGTTTTTAGAGTTGGCGGTTAGTGGTAATGCCAATGTAATTGTTACGGGTGATTTGGATTTATTGGTATTAAATCCTTTTCAAGCAGTAGAAATTGTTACTCCAGATATGTTTATTGATAGGTTTAGTTAATTGTAAGTTGATTTAGCGGTAGTTGGGGTGGGTTGACTTTATAGGTTAGGTTTCTAAAACAGTGCGTTGTAGCCAAATCATAATACTTTGAATCAGGTGCGGGTCTTGGGGTGAGAATGTGGGAATGGTGGGATGGGGTGAGTCGGCGATCGCGCAGATTGTCGCGTCGAAGCGAGTGAGAGAATCGAGAAAAGTTTGGCTAAAACCTGGAGGTATCGCGTCTTCGTAGAAAATGAGAATGGGGTGTTTTTCCCAGTCTATGAGTAAAGAGTAGATTTTGAGTTCCGTGAGGGTGGGGGCGATGCCCTCTGTGGATTTGGGGCCTTGGTGTTTTTTGACCAATTGCAGGTAGATGTGGTTGGCGGGGCGATCGGGTTTATCGAATTTGCTGCTACCATCTCATGCCCCATCTTCGTAAACTACTTTTGGAAAAGTTGAAAAACAGCCATTAGTTTTGGTCCTTTAGCTTCTACAGTTGAAGAGTCCTCCCTCATCAAAGCTTTTTCACCTACAAACGAAACCTCTTTTTGAGATGGAACATTAATTCTAATCACAGAGTATCCCTTGTAATTTATAGTATCAATTTTCATCAGAACATGACTCTTTAAGGGATCAGTCAAATCTGATTTGCGTATTGCATTAATTAATATCCCAACATAATCCTCTAGGGTTTTATCTAAAACCCTAGCTTCTCTATCAATTCCTACAACATATCTACCATTGATTTCAAGAGGATTAATTCCATCTAAATTTTGAATTTTTTCTGCATCTTGTTTTTTATCGACCACTCCAAGAAAAATATATCCATCATTGTTTGGATCGGAGTTTGCAATTCCGCAAATTGTTTCAACAAGTCTCTGGAGCAAATCATTATTTAGTTTTCTATTGGGTGATAGATCGAGCAAACCTTGTTTGCATTCGTACTTGGATGTTTCTATGCGAGAACGACTTAAAGAATTTTTGAATGTTTGTATCAACTCAGCACCTTGTCCCAGAGTTGATTTGTCTTTCTTCACGAAGAACTTTTGTATGAGTCCCTTCGTTTGATCAATATTCTTAGTACGATCTTTGATCGCTGCATAGCGCTTGCTTAGCTCTAACTTCTGCTGAAGCTTTTTGAGTGCTTGCATAATCTCTTGAGGGTTAGCAGGTAGTAGCTCTAAATCAATTACTAATTCAAAAAAAGCCATGAATATTGTATAGAATCCCTGCGGTATTGGATTATTAATGCCTGGGTTGACGATATTTTGTAAGCACTTATTATCTGGGCTATATGTTTCAATAGTTTCTCCAAGAATGGAGAAGGTTTTTACAATTTCTTCTTCTAGTCTATTTGAGCCATAACTTGCAAGCTTCTTCTCTATTAACTGGAAGTCATTACTCTCTTCATCGTACAGACGATCTAGCTGCTCTCTGCTTCTTGGGAGAGGTTGATCGAGTAATATAGATGCTGCAATATCTGCTATCATATCTTCATCTTTACTATCACGTAGTTCAGGTATACTAAGAATTCCTTGCTTGCACCACAACGTATTTTCTGCTTGAATCCCATAACCTTGATTATTCTGTTTGGAATCAATACTAACCTGCGGCATATCAAATAGGTTAAGCGTTTTCCGAGTATCATCCCCTCGCAACTTCATAGAAATTGTACGAACCACTTCTGCGAAGGATGTTGTTACACCTGCTTGTCGTCTTTCTTGATTGCTTAAATGCTTACCACCGGAATTTATTCTACCAAAAACCTCTGTTATGTCGCTTTCATCCATTGCAGTATAGATGGTTACTGCAAGCTGATAATCTAAAATATCTGCACATTCTTTTCTATCTAATTTATCAGAATTTTCTTGGAATTCAAATATTTTTTCATCAGCCAATTGTTTGGCATAGGAAAATTCGTTAAGATCGAAATATTTTTCATCAATTGCAAATAAGTTTTCAATGAAATCACAAATAGCATTAAGTCGCTGCATACCATCTATGATCTCATACTTTCCACTTCCATGAACTTGAGGACGTTCAGCTAGTAGAATTAAAGGAATTGGATATCCCTTTAAAATGCTTCCAATCAGTTTTTCTTTTTCGTCAACAGACCAAATTAATTTTCTTTGATACTTTCTGTTCACTAATAAGTTACCTGACCGATAGAGCCGATAAGCCTCAGTGACTGTCATTCCGCGTGGAACAATGCTCATATTTCTGCTCTCCATAAGTCAATATTTTTATAATTGTATAGTATTTTTTAAGTAAATAAGGTTTAGTTTAAAATCTCTTCATTCGCCTTCCAGCGATACACCCAATCCACAAACTCGTATAACCCCGCCTTCGTCTCCGGCAAACCGCCCTCCGGTTGCCAAATTTGACATTCGCACTAGATCCAGCAATTGCTTTTGTCCGGGTTGGTGTAGTGCTTGAATCACAGAATCAGCAAGACTAGGCAAAGATACAGTCATAGGGGATATCTCTAGAGTCAAAAGAATTACCTACAAATCAGTATCTAGGGGATTGATATCTTCCGGGGGAGGATGACGACCCCGTAATTCCTCTTCTGCCCGAATTGCCAACATACTTGACCGATTCAAATCAAGGGCTTGCACTGTTGCTCGACCGCCGTTAACCCGATCGCTTCCACAGCATTCCAAACAAAGTGAGTATTCCATCTCTGTTGACGAGGATTAAAAATATAGACAACCTCATCTTCAAGAGCGATCGCCAACTCCACCAGGCCAGTATCCTCATCTTCAAACAGAACCTGATTAACAATCACATCAACTGGAACATCAAAAGTGATGGGTAGAACTGTGACGCAAGCTGCGTTGATTAAAAGCAGTTCCTGAAATAATTACCGCCGATCGAGTCTTGCGGATTTCTGTACCCACTGAGGGATCAAAACTTACGAGCCAGATGCTTCCCAGTCGGTAATCGCTGCTTGCTGCCCTGCTTCATCCTCATCGGTTAATTGATCGCTCAGTTCATCGAGCAATAAACAGGCTTCTACCATTGCCTGCTGTTCTTGTTGTTTGCGCCATGCTTGCAATAAAAGCTCAATTAGCCGACTGCGATTTTCTACACGATCGTCAATGTAACGCACTAGCTCATCAGGCAAAGATATAGATACTTTCATAAAAAATACTTGATAGTGTTGGAAACTCAGTTTTTTTGCCTTGTTCGGCTAGCAGCACTGCCTTATTTATTGCCTCGCTCTACGGAACAAAAAGACGACCAACGCCCATCCAGGTTTCGATATCCAGCAAGATTTCCAGAATACGGTCAACACAACGATTTCGATAGACTCGATCGCCTAAAAATCGATCGGCATCTCCAATCGTAATCACAGGTAGGGAATCCACTGTATTTTCTTCTCGGATCACCTGTTCCAGGGAGTCTTCACCCCTCATGCTGCGGTTGGCAGTAAGCAAAATCATCTGATTTGCCTGAGCAAGTCGCCAAACAACTCGATCGTTACTGTCGATCGACAAATTCATCTGCTTGAAGGTGACAACCCGAATTGGAAGTAGATTTAACCAGCCTTGACTCGCAATATTTCCTAATAAAATCTCTGCATGACCTCCGAGATTGTGATCTATAAGAAAATTCATGCTTCTAGTTCGTGTTTGGCTTTCTGCTCTCGGAGTTTTGCCCAAAGAGCCTCTCGACCGGGTTTGGGTGGCATCGCTGCAACACGGGCTGAATGTTCGCGATTGCGTTCTTCCCAGTAATGCTGAATTTCCTTAGCTTGCCTTAAAACAATTTGATATTCTGCTTCGACTTCTGCACGATTTGCCTCAATGTAGGATAAAGCAACGTTAATCTGATCGTCTGTTAAGTCAAACAAGGAACGGATAAATTTCGCGGGATATTGAGCCGTCAGGTAGTCCATCACATCATAGAGAGTGATGCGCGTACCTGAAATTGTCAGTCCGCGCTCTGTACGAATAATGATTGGTTGGTTGTTGGATACTGAAACCATATCCAGAGCCTCTAAAACAACTTACTAAATCACCCGATCGTACATCACAAATCTGTGATGTCGTGTTTGGAGAAACCTTTGAGCAAATCCACCAGACTCTCCCTACACAAAATTAGCCGGATCTTGATCTCGCCGATGCTTCAACAGAATCGGAGAACCTTGGCCATCACCCACCAAAGCCGCCGTTTCCTCCAACGCTTCCCTCAGCCGCTTGGCCGCGTAAATGGACATATCGCGGGGCACATTCACCCGATCGCGCAAATACCGCAAAGCCGCATCAGAACCAGCCGGCGGCGTACAAACTTCGCCAGTCATCATCAAAGTTAAAGCACAACGCAAAGCCTCATCGAATAAGTTGTCATCAGCAGGATTGACTCGAACGATGTTGCGCTGGTGCTTAATGACGCGGTGAAGAGCTTCAGCGCGGGAGGTTTCCGGTTCTGGATACATCACATCCGGGAGTCCAGCCCACGGCCCATTATCCACGCGGGCTTTGTTGAGTAGCATCTGCGGTTCGCCGTTTTCATAACAGCCGCCCATCTGAGGTGGTAAATCGTGGACGTGGGTGTGAAAGTCGCTCTGAGTGCCGCGATAGGTGGGGCGGCTTTCCATCGCCGCAAACCAGTCAGCAAAGCGCGGGTTTTCTTCCGGCATCGAGTAGCCTTTGTAGTAGTAAAGACTGGCATTCATCCGTTCGACGTAGGGCGTAAAGATCACATCCGCAGTGCCAAATTCATCGAGGAAATAAGGCCCGGATGTGCTAGCCAGAGCTTTTTCTACTTCGGCGACGACACTGATAAATTGGTTGCGGTTGTGCTGTTCTACTTTGGCTGAACTCGCCGGGTAACACAGCCAAGAGCACCAGGCCCTAAACAGCAGTCGCTCTAACCGCCGCATGGGTATTACTGCCGGGTTTTCCATGCCCAAACCCAAGGGGCCATAGACTCGTTCGAGGGCGATTAAGATGTCATCGCTTTCGGTGATGATGCGGCCGTCTAGTTCGATCGCCGGTAACATTCCCGACGGCACTTTGCGCTTGTACCAGCTTTCCTTTTCCCCATAGCAGAACATGGTAACTTTTTCAATGCGGTAGGGGATTTGTTTTTCTTCCAACCACAACCAAATTTTCTGGCAATAGGGACACCACGCATGATTGTCACGGTACAGGGTGACTCTCACGTCGGATTCTGGATGTCCGAAGAGGCGCAAGCGGGCTTGAGAATTGGTTGGCCCGTTGGTGCGATCGACTTGAAAGTCTGTGAGTGCCTCCAATTCTGTCCAGCTTAGGGGGGCGAGGCGATCGGTGGTTGTCATAGTTAAATTGGGCTGATAATAAGCTTAGGGCGATGTCTGGGGAGGAGGTGGAGCGTCTTGAATTTTAACCAGTGCTGCTTTCATTTCAGGAGTGGCTAGGAAGTTTTGGGTGGCTGAAATCAAACGATCGCCCCAGAGGTTTTCTTTGAGAAAATCTACAGTGGCATAGCGTCTGTCTAATTTCAGGGCGGCTTCTCCCATTGCTAAACCTTTTTCTTTGTCGCCTTTGCTGTAGAGTGCTACTGCTAGAGCTAGCATTGGTTCTGCTGCTTTGTTGTCGATCGCGATCGCTTGTTGCCAGCGTTTGATTGCGCCATCGGCATCTCCGGTTTCGTATTTGACTAATCCGATATTGTTGATAGCGGGCCACAGGTTTTTTTCTAAAGCAAAGGCTTTTTCGTACTGGGCGATCGCATTATCAAACCGCTTGAGCTTGTAAAAAGCGTTGCCCAAATCAAATAATGCGCCCGGAGTGTCTGGCTTTATTTTCAAACCAGCTTGCAGGTATTCGGCTGCTTTTTCGTACTTCGCTTGCCGAAAGTAAGCTTCTCCCAAGACAAATTTAATTGAGGGATTTTCTGGCGATAGAGATTGAGCTTGCCCCAAAGCTTCAATCCCTTTGTCCAACTGTTCGACTTGAAGGTACAAGCTGCCTAACAAAGTCCAAGCTCGATCGTTCTTGGGGGCTAACTGTGTGGCGAGTGCGGCTCTGGGGATGGCGAGTTGGTACTGCTGGAGTCTGGCTAGCTGGACTGCTTCTTCAGCAAGGCTCAAGGCTGTCTGGTCGAGTTGGGCCGAGTCGATTTGCAGGGTGTAAGGCAGGAGTGCCTGTGCGACAACGGGCTTGGGCATTGTCCCCAAAAAAAGCGCGATCGCCAGAGATATTAAAGAAATGCGATTAGGCACTGTACAGCCCCAGGAAAAAATATAATGGTTTCTCGATCGCCTATAATAACTCATATTTTTGAGTTTTGATATTGCTTCCTGACTCGCAACGTTTTGCGGTTTTCTGTTAAATTGTTCCCAGATTCTGTTTTGCACTCAGGGATAATATTTTTGATTCACTGCTTTAGAGAGGACTGAAATCCTTACTTAAAACCAGAGGATTTTTTTATTTTAGCAACTTTAGTGAGTTAATAAAGTCTGTTAAATACTGCTTTAGAGAGGACTGAAATCCTTACTTAAAACCTGAGACTTTTTTGTTTTTAGCAATATTTAGTGAGTTAATAAAGCCTGTTGAATTTGGTCTAACAATTGTGCTACCGATAAGGAAGAAGGCAAAATTTTAGCCGATACTTCTTGCAGCAAAAAGTCGATCGCCTCGGATTCTGAATTTACAACAGATCGATAATCCCAGACTAAAATTGGCAGTTGTCCAGTCATTTGTCGCAGGTTCGAGAGCGCTTGCAACATAGCAGTTGATTCTGAGGGGGCATCTCGCAAGCACAGCAAAACTAAGTCAACGCTTTGATATTGCAACTGCTGCAAAACTTCTCTCCAGCAGGGTGCGATCGACCCTCGGAATCCTGCGGTTTGGATGTATTGAATAAAAGCTTGAAAGTTGGGAGTACAAAACTGGGAATTGGGCATGGGAATCTCGGCATTTGTCGATCGATCGCCATTTTTCAATTCTTTTGTTATATTCTCCCCAGCCGCGCGGTGCAAGTCCGGTAAAGTCGAAATGTCAGCCAATAAAATGCTGGGCTTCCAACTCATGCCCGCAGCTACTTGAATCACTTGCCACAACGCAGAGGCGCCCAAAAGAGTGCCTTCGGGACTGCCGGCTGCCAAACAGGGAAATACCGACAATCCTTTGATTTGATTGGCCAGTTGCGTAGTTGCTGGGTCTAAAGTCACCAAGGGGAGAGAACCCAAATTTCGAGACCGACTTAACTGTTCAATAAAAGCTAAGGGGTTTTGCAGTTGACTTGTACTGTCCAAAACGATCGCCGAAGGCCGCCAAATTCGGGCGACGAGTTCTGCTTGGTCGAGGTCGTCTGCCTCTAAAACCCGGCAGTAGGTGGGATTTAGCAGTAAAGCGGAACCTTGAGACGAACTATTTTGCGGGCTTAGCCACAACACGGTTAAAGAATTTATCACCTTGTTGCTACTAGCATTACTTTGGCCGATCGAATCTGCCAGCAACCTTCGCAAAGCGGGTTCTTCCACCGGCAAGCTCAAAAAGCCTTCGGCGCGGTTGATAGCAGCCCGTTCTTTTTCGCCTCTGGTGGCTGTGACGATCGCCGGAATCGATCGGGTATCTGGATCGCTCTTGAGCAGCGTCAGCACGTCCCAACCGGACAACAGGGGCAGCAGCGGGTTGAGGAATATCGCTTCGGGACTGAACCTGCGGGCTTTTTCCAGGGCTTCGGTGCCGGAACGGGCGACTATTACTTGGTAGCCCAAACTGGAGAGGACGTTGGTTAAATCTTCGATATATTTGGGAACTGCTTCGACTATTAATACTAAACGAGAGCGAGAATTGGCGATCGGATGCTGATATTTTGGTTTGAATAATTCTTCCTCGGCCAAAGCAGGCGGTGGGGATTCTTCCCCGCAGTTTCCGGGAGGATTTGGCGGCAGCAGCAGGGTAAATTCAGAGCCTCGGTTTTCTGAGGAAATAAACGAAACGTCTCCGCCGTGGAGCCTCGCGAGCCTTTGAGTGAGTACCAGTCCGAGTCCGGTTCCTTGAAAACGTCTGGTCAGGGGGCTTTCTAGCTGTTGGAATTTTTGAAAGATCAGGTGCTGTTTGTCGGCGGGGATGCCGATGCCGGTGTCCCAAACGGTGAAGGCGAGCCAACCTTCCCAAACATTTACTTTCAATCCGATTTTGCCGCCGGCTTCGGTGAATTTTAGGGCGTTGGCAAGGAGATTGACGAGCATTTGTCGCAGCCGCAGTTCGTCGGCAATCAAATAGCTCAGTCCCGGTTCTATTTCGAGTGTAAATTCTATTTTTTCTGACGGTTCTGCCTTTGCTTCGCCGTTTGTTTTGGGGGGAGATTTTTCTTCTTGCTGTTGCAGTTGTTTTGCTTGTTCAAAGGCTCTTTTGCAGGTTGCTGCTATTTCTACGGATTCGGGAATTAGTTCTAGCTGCCCGGTTTCCATGCGGGTCAAGTCTAAAATGTCGTTAACTATTGTCATCAAATGCCGTCCGCTTTGATGGATTAGTTTGGCGTAACGTGATTGCCGGTCGTTGAGTTCTCCGATCAATTTATCTTTGAGGAGGCTTGACAAACCGAGGACGGCGGTGAGCGGGGTTTTTAGTTCGTGGCTGATGCAGGATAAAAATTCGTCTTTTAGTCGGTTGAGGTGGATTAAGTCTGCGTTTTTTGCTGCTAGTTCTTTGGCGACTAAATGTTCTTCGGTGACATCTTGTCCCATGACTAAAATTAGCTGGTCTCCGAGCGGCTGTTTGACAAATTGCCAGATCCGTTCTTGACCTGTTTGTACCGGGCAGTCGCAAATGTATGTGTCTGGTTTGCCTGCGATGGCGCACCAAGCTGGAGCGGTTAAGGTTGATGGGGAGGCGGCTGAGTACAGGGGTAGCGCGCAACTGCTGGCGGAGGCTGCATCCCGATCGCCCGATCGACTTACTCCTACTAAGCTCCTGCACTCAGAGGTGATAGCCTCGAATTGCACAGTCTGGTATTCGGTGGTTACATGGCTTGGTTGGTGGGACGAGTGTTTGCCCAAATTTGCTGCTGGTTCTGGAATTGGTTGAGGCCCGGCTCCCAGCAAAATCCGCCACGCTGCGTTTTGACTGACTATTTGTCCGCTGGGGGTTTGCAATCTCAGCGGTAGGGGCAGTTTTTCTAGGAGTTGGACTAGGGAGTTAAGGTTTTCCGAGGGTTTCAATCCCGCTTCTAAAAAGCGCCCTTTGCCCTCGGCGGTGGCTAGCGCCGAGGAAACGGGTATTAATTCGATTTCTTTGACTGCTGTTGACTCCGCCTGACTGCTGCTGTTGAGTGTGGCGATATATTGCAGCAGGCTCAGGCTCTCTAGGAGTCCTAAAAATTTACCGCTGGCATCTGTAAGGGCGATCGGGCTTTTGGAGAAACCGCCGACGCTTTGGCTGTGGGCTGGGCTATTTAGTTGTTCTTTTTGCAGGTACTGCCAGAATTCGCTGACACTCAAAGCGGCCGGTACTATGGTGATGGGTTCGATCGCGATCGAGCTTTCCGACAAAAGTTGCTCTCCGTCGTTTGTGCGCGAGTCCGTGCCCATCCAAAGGCTGCGGAGGTAAACTAATCCTAGGGGCTCCTTCTGTTCGTTGACTACTGCGACTCGATCGCAATTTCCCTCCATGAAAATTGACCGCAGCGATTCTAGTGTCGCCGTTGGTCGGCACAGTGGCACTGGGGAGATAAAATTCTTGAGACTGGGGTTAGTGGTTGGCATAACAAACCTGAGAGTCTGCTATTTATAGCAGTAATATTTTTGATACCCAATGTACCTGCGGATTTCTGTATCTTATTAATTTTATATCAGTTCGCTATCTAGTCCGGGATCGACCCAAAAAGAGCGAGTTCGATGCCTGCACTTGATTTGAGGCGATTACTAATTATTTTAAGGCTTAAGCTTAATTGCAGAAATCAAGCTCAGGGTGCTTGACATTGAAGCCAAGGAACACACTTTAGTTATTCTTCTGTTAGAAAGCTTATCCTTATTTATTGGGTCGTTAAGATTGGTTACAATTGATGTTGAAATGATTTTGATTGTGTAAACAAATTTGTCAGAGCGATCGACATGAATCTCGCTGTGTTATGGAGCATCTCCGGTTTTGTAACAAGCACTTTTTGGCGCGAGGCTGTTGTGCAAATAAACGTTTTATATCTCGACCAACTGAAAATCGTTAACTTTTTTCAAACTCTCAAACTCTCTCCACCTGCGATCGCCATAAAGTATAAAATCGATTTACGGCAGCCAGCGGGGATGATAGCCGGCAAAGGGAAGTTCTTCGGGCTGTACTTTTGCAGCAGAACCGTCTGGAGGTATTTCTAATAGGGGTAGCACCCAGAGGCGGCTGGTGGCGATCGACTGTCCGCCGGAGTTGCGGGGACTGTCTGCTGCTGACGGTTTTGCTGATGTAACTAATTGGTCGAAAATTAATGCCAGACCGTCGGGAGATAAACTGATTTGGGTATCTAATTGGTTCGGCAAAACTAGCAGCGGTTTGATGGTTCCTACCAAACGAGTGCCTTCTTTTTTGAGGTCGATGGTCGCGATAAAAGGCTGTTCTGTGTAGCTTTCTGTTTCGAGGCGTTGGGCTAACAAACAGTAAAGACGCTGGAATTGATTGTCTTTGTTTTTGCGCGGGTCGAAATAAACGGAGATAATGCTGCCGGGAATCCGCAATATTTCTTGTTCCACACCTTGGTTGTCTAAGATGAAAAGCGATCGAGTAAAGTCGCCGTTGTATTTAACATAGGCGGCGGCGGAGTTGTCGCGGGCCAGGCCCAATACTTGTTCGTATTTTGGTAAAAGTTCTACTGGGTCTGCTTCTGGTTTAAGCGGGACGATCGCTAATCCTTGTTTTTGAGATATTACCACCGATTTGCTGTCGGGCCGAATCATAAAATCTCCGCCTTGTTGATTTTCCAATGGTCGGGGCGGTAATTTTTCTTCGAGAATCCAAGGGCTGAAATCGCTGGGATTGCTGCGGTTGACGCGCTGAATCAGGATGATTTTTCCGTCGGCTGAAAGGTCAAATTTTAGGTTTTGGTAATCTTTGGAGTCTAGTAGTTTGTCGATTCTACCTGCTGGCTGTTTTTGTTGGGGTTCTTCTCCGGGGGATTGGGGATTGAGGCCGGTGGTGACTGTAAATAGTTCTTGATTTAGGGTGCCGCGAGTACGGGCGATCGATCGATCTGTGGCTGAGAATAAAATGCGATCGCCCCCGGGATAGGGTTTAAAATCGGTGACAACCAAATCTTTGGGAGTCAGGGGTATCGGTTTCGATTCGCTGCTGGAGAGATTGACTAGCATTAATCTGCTTTCTGTTTCGCCTTGAACGCCGATATAAGCAAAAGCCCGATCGCGAGTGCGAAAGGAACTGCTAAACGGCTGCATTGGCGTGCCTTTATATTGGTTGTTTTCTCCGAAATACTTGTCCGTTGCACCAGCGAGTTTTAATGTGTAGGTAACGCCGTAGGGTGCTGGATCTTGGAGGGTGTAAGCCATGCGCCGTCCCGCCCAACTAAATTTACCGGGGAGGGGAGGTTCTAGCGTTAAGTTTTCCTCGACGGTGGAGTGGTTCATCGGGCGAAAGAAGGTGAGGAGAAAGCCGGTATCTCGCGCGCCGATTTGTTTGTTTTCCCAGCTAAATTCTCGCACTCTGGGCGCTGTGCGATCGCCACTCAGCAGCAGCAGTCCGATTAAGACGCTCAACATTAACATCAGAAAGATGGCCGTGCGGTCGATCGGCTGTTTGAACGGCAGAATACCGAAGAATGAAGGATTAAATTTTTTGTTAAAAATATTCACAAATTGTTCTCTCCTATTTCTGGTGAAAAATCACTGCCCAATTTTCCCTCTTAAATTTTACATTCCCAGGCGCACCCAGCTCAAAAACCCGATTTGGCGATCGGAGTTTCATATCAACTCCGGTTGACGATCATAGCAAAAACAGTTCGTAGTGAGGACTTCACCGCACTACGAACCAATCCGAGAGCGATCGCCACCGCGTCCAAAACTCCTAATAATTCAGACGGCTACTTAGCCCAGAGCCATTATTTCACGAATTCTTGACGATTGGTATATTGGAACTCTGATTAACCGCTGACAGTGTATAGGGCGATTGCGGTTCGGGATATAACTTAGAATATTTGCTATCGTAATGCCTGACCTCAAAATAGTTTAAATTTGATGGGTGAGGCTTATATATAGAGAAACATTCCCAAAGACAAAAAGTTGCTGCACTCTCTAAAGACCGGACATCCACTATTTGATTTTTGAAGAAACGACCTGATTTTATCCAGTGTTTCATCTGCTTTATTGACAAACAGTAAAATGCTGCGTTAGGATTGTTAAATTCGGCAAATCTTACACCTTCTATCTCTACACTAGATAGCTTGTTTATTACCAATGGTTGCGTTATCGTCAAATCAATATATCCCTTAGTCCCTTGATACATTTCATAACGGTTTGGGTAAAGAATTGCATTTTCATACCCGCTTTGTTGGTTGAATTTTTCTAGTTTTTCTAGAGTGAAAGCATCCGACAAAATAATGTCATCTTCTATAAATAAAAACCCTTCAAATTATTCTACTTTTTCAACAAACTCTTCCTGAAGCCTAAACTCTACAAACCTTGGGTCGCATTCAGGATATTCTGGTACCTGAACGCACTTAGTTTGATATTCAGGCAAATAAGCTGTAACGTGCCTGTTCGGTAGAGTTTGGATCGAAATACTCAGATTGCAATGAGCAAAACTTGTCCACAGTCCGTCTATGGTGTGCGCGAGTCTCTCTATCTTTGCTGCCCCTTTTTCTGGATTGTTAGATTCTTCAACTGATGTAATATGCGCGACAGCAACAAAGACTTTGGGGCGTTCTTGTTGGGGCTGTTCGTTTTCTCGAAATAAATTTATGATCGGTTTTTTTTGATAAAAAAGCATCATTTTATATACCTAACAACCGATCGCGATATTTCTTGTAACAAAGCAATTTGGAAAAAGATAAAGTGTATTACTTTTCTTTTTAGTGTATATTCATCTGACCTACAGACAATCTCCTTTGTGTTTACTTAAATAGTTGATTGATCGGTACTAAATCCATCGGTGATATTTTGTCGATAGGTAGTCCCCAACCGAGGACATACATTCTAATGCAAAGTATGCCAGCTAGTACGCCTAAGAACAGTGCTGTCAATTGGATATCCTCCCAAAAACAAGTTAGCCTTTCTTTCCAAAGACCGTAGCTGGTTACTAAATAAGTAGGAATATCACCGACAGCTACAGCAATCACAGCACCTAAATTACCCAAAAAATGATATCCGACTGGGATGCCAATAGTGATACTCAAGAAAGTTACCAGATTGCCCATAGCTGCATATTGAGATTTGCCAACCGCTAACAAACAAGAACCCATCAAATTGTGGAGAGTAGTGTGCCAGATACCTAAAGCCAAGATTGGCATCATCCAAGATGCTGCCATATACTCTTTCCTGTACAATGTTAAAATGACCTGATCTCCAAAGCTCACAAAAATTGCTAAGCCTACGGCTAAAGGTATCAGGATTAAGTTGCGGTTTTTAATAATTTTGGCGCGCAATTCCTCACGAGGCAATTCTGCTAGCATCGAAATTGAGGGGAAAATCACCCTACCTGCGAGGGCGATGATCACTTGGCGCGGCATATCGCCGAGGGTAAAAGCGATGCCGTAAATGCCCAACATTGTTAAAGTAAAGATTTTCCCTAGAACTAGGCGATCGGCTTGAGAGCACAGAAAAAATAAAATCGTCGATAAAAATATCCATTTTCCATAAGAAAATATTTCTTTAGCGGCTTCTTTGTCCCAAGCGAAGCGGTTTGACTTGCCGGGAATCAAAAAATGGCTCCATACTAACTCTATTATAGAGTTAGCAAAACCGCCGGCGAGGATAGCCCAGATTGTAGGATGGAAAAAAGCCCATACAATCATCACTGTAGTAGAAATTGCCTGTATCCCCAACTCAAAAAGCACTACTTGCTTGATGCTCATTTTGCGTTCGAGGGTGGATACGGAAGTGGATTTGAACCCTCCTATTAGGGTATTTATACTTATGCAGGGAAGCAACCACAGGAGACGCGGTTCTTCATAAAAGTTAGCAACTGGCCAGGTGATTAACATTAAACACAACCAAACAAACAAGCTGCGAAGAACTTGCATTGTCCAAGCGGTGTTGAGAAATTCTGGCTCGTTCCCGCGCTTGTTTTGAATGATGCTTGGGCCCAAACCTATGTCTGTGAATAGGTGGACACCTGTGATGAAAACGTAGGCTAGACCCATTAAACCAAATAGTTCGGGCAAAAGCAGGCGGGTCAAAATTAGGTTGCTGCCAAATCGGATAATTTGACTGCTTCCATAGCTGGCGATCGTCCAGAATGCGCCTTTGATGGCTAATTTTTTTTCTGATGACATATACTCTAAACTTATTTCCTAATTATGAGTCTAGTTGCTGAATCGGTAGTTGGCAATTTCTACAGGATGCTGCAGCCATTTTTTAGCGAACTTTATCATATCTTCATTTTCTGATTGTAGGACTGGCCCGACACACATTTTACAATCAGAAAGATAAAATTTAATCTGCAACCAGCTCCACATCTAATAATCATAAGGGTTTTTTGGTTCGGGAATTGGTTTGAGGGAGGATGCTTGAATGATTAATTTGCGCTTACCTTGTAGTTCTTCTACGATTGTTTCTCCTTCTATTTCTAGCCAACTGTCTGGGGGAAAAGAGGCGCGGTTTTGACCGATCGCTAATTTGACCGGCAACCCGATCGGATAGGCATCCGCCGCGCAGCAGGTAATGATAAAACGCCCGATCCACATATATTGTTCTGCTATGTTGGGCGGGTGAATCACAAATCCTTTAACCTTGACTTTTTGATCTCTGTATGTATCTGGTTCGGGATTAAAATTTAACAGCCGCACCCATTCGACGAGCGATCGATTTTCGGGTTTTGTAGTATTGCGAAATTCTTGCGGTTGCAGTCTGGTGATGGGCAGAGATTCGGTGAGACCTCGTTCCAATGCTGTCTGGCTGGTAAATGTGCGGGGCGTTACTGCTAAACCGATTAATGCGACGCTCAGCATTAAGGTGCTGCCGATGCTGGGGGGAAATAAAGTAATGTGTTCAACTTCTGTGATTCTGGGAGAGTTGTTGGCTGGGGATGTCCGGAATTGTTTGTTGGCGCGATCGACCTTTAAGAGTTCCCAAATCTTAAATCCGCCAATCACCATTAAGCCGATTCCTCCCGCGACTGTCAAGCCAAAGTAATTGGGGTGAATCAGAATGCTTAATTTGCCTGTAATCCAATATTTGAGGAGCAATATTCCCCAGGCTAGGATAGCTAGGGCGTCCAGCCAAGGGCTAAGTTTTTTAAGATTCATGTTTTAAGAGTCATTAGTTATTAGTCATTAGTCATTAGTCATTAGTCATCAGTCATCAGTCATCAGTCATTAGTTATTGGTTATTGGTTATTGGTTATTGGTTATTGGTTATTGGTTATTGGTTATTGGTTATTGGTTATT